>JAXKWB010000027.1:0-7733 GCA_036172385.1 Halanaerobiales bacterium
TGTTTGCCATGTTTGGATCAACAGTACTGGTGCCGGCTCTGACAGGACTAAATCCTGCAGTTGCACTTTTTACTTCCGGACTTGGAACCTTAATCTTCCATTTAATTACCGGTGGAAAAGTGCCAGCTTATCTCGGTTCTTCTTTTGCCTTTATCGCTCCAATTATTGCCGCTCAGAATCAATTTGGCAGAGATGGAGCCATGCTTGGAATTATCACAGTTGGTATCGTTTATGCTCTAATGTCAGTAGTAATCAGACTGCTGGGTACAGAATTTTTCCGTAAGCTGCTGCCACCGGTAGTAATTGGACCGGTGATTATCACAATCGGACTCGGACTTGCCCCAACTGCCAAAGATATGGCTTCAGAACATTTATTAGTAGCCTTTGTTACTCTGGCAATCGCTGTTGGAGTCAGTGTGTTTGCGAAGGGGATTATTAAAGTTATACCAATTTTACTTGGGATCATTGGGGGCTACACCTTTGCTGCCTTTCTGGGGCTTGTAAATTTTGCTCCGGTAATGGAAGCTTCCTGGTTGTCTCTACCTAAATTCGCCTTACCAGCAGTCAGCGGTAACTTAAGAGCAATCTCACTGGTAGCACCGATTGCTTTAGTAACCATGGTTGAACATTTAGGTGATGTTGTAGCAATCAGCTCCACTGTTAAAAAGGACTTTATAGAAGAGCCCGGTTTACACAGAACCCTTCTGGGTGACGGAATTGCAACTTTAGTTGCTGGACTTTTTGGTGGACCACCCAACACAACTTATGGTGAAAATGTGGGAGTTTTAGCTCTGACAAAAGTTTACAATCCTATGATTATTCAGCTGACAGCAGTAATAGTAATCTTAAGTTCTTTTGTCCAGAAAGTTGGAGTTTTAATTCAAACTATCCCCACAGCAGTAATGGGAGGAATTGTTTTCTTACTCTTCGGCATGATAGCTTCAATTGGACTTAGAACCTTAGTTGAAAATGAAGTTGACCTTTCTAAGAATAGAAATCTAGTTATTGTTTCAGTAACCCTGGTAGTTGGAATTTCAAACCTAACTTTAAGTTTTGCCGGCCTGGAATTCGGAGGAATGGGACTGGCAGCTATTGTAGGAATAGTAATGAATTTAATCTTACCAGCAATGGAAAAAGATGATGAAGTAGAAGATCATGATGAAGATTTGAATTTAGAGCCAGAATTAAGATATGAAGCAAACTAAAATAATCGAGCAGGAGGGAATTAGATGAGTTTAAAAAGAAAAGATTTTTTGGGGCTCTATAATGTATCAAAAGAAGAAATCAATCAAATTCTTGATACAGCAATAGCCATGAAAGATATTTTAACCAGAACAGTTAAAAAAGTTCCAACACTGCGGGGAAAAACAGTAATCAATTTATTTTATGAACCTTCAACCAGAACTAAGTTTTCTTTTAATCTGGCAGCAAAAAGATTGAGTGCTGATGTAATGAGTATCTCCAAATCTTCCAGCAGTATTGCTAAAGGCGAAAGTCTGCTCGATACCGCAAAAACTATGGAGGTCATGGGAGCTGACGTGGTAGTTATCAGACACAGTGCTCCTGGAGCCGCTAAATTTCTGGCAGAAAATATTTCTGCAAGTGTCTTAAATGCAGGAGATGGTGCTCATGCTCATCCAACTCAGGCACTTTTAGATATCTACAGTATCAAGGAAAAGCTCGGACAGGTCGCAGGTCTTAAAGTATTAATTGTGGGTGATATTGCCCACAGCCGGGTGGCCCGCTCCAATATCTGGGGTTTAAATAAACTGGGAGCAGAAGTTGCAGTTGCCGGTCCCCAGACTTTAATTCCCCGGGAAATAGAAAAAATGGGAGTTAAGGTTTATTCTGACCTGGATCAGGCCCTGGAAAATGTAGATGTGGTCAATATTTTAAGAATCCAGATGGAAAGACAGGAAAGTGGACTCTTCCCCTCGATTAGAGAATATAGAGAAATTTACGGAATGAATGCAGAGCGCCTGGAGAGAATTGGCAAAAAAGCGATGATTATGCATCCGGGACCAATGAACCGGGGTATAGAAATCGAAAGTTCAGTTGCAGACAGCTCACAGTCAGTAATTACCGAACAGGTTAAAAACGGTGTAGCAATCAGAATGGCACTGCTCTACCTGCTGGCCGGGAGGGAGATAGATAATGAAAACCTTAATTAAAAATGGAAAAGTGTATGATTCTAAAAATGGACTTAACGGAAAATATGATATTTTAATTGAAGGGAATAAGATTTTTGAAATAAATAAAGAAATTAAAAATCAGGGCTCTAAAGTGATAGATGCTGAAGGTAAAATTATTATTCCTGCCTTAATCGATATGCATACTCACCTCAGGGAGCCTGGTTTTGAAGAAAAAGAAACAGTTAAAACTGGCTGTGAAGCAGCGGCAGCAGGAGGATTTTCTGCAGTGGCGGCAATGCCCAATACCAAACCAATTGCTGACAATCCGGCAGTTGTTGAACATCTTAAACTTAAATCAGAAAAAGCAGCTGTTAGAGTATATCCAATCGGAAGTATTACTCAGGACAGCAAAGGAGAGGTTCTTTCGGAAATTGGAACTCTGGCGAAAACTGGGGTTAAAGTACTTTCTGATGATGGGAATCCGGTTATGAATTCCGAAATTATGAGGCGAGCAATGGAATATGCATCTGCTTTTGATCTGCCAATAATTGACCACTGTGAAGATAAAAATCTTTCGCAGGATGGGGTGATGCACGAAGGTTATTATTCTACAATTTTTGGCTTGAAAGGTATTCCAGCAGCAGCTGAAGATATAATGGTGGCTCGAGATATAGTACTGGCTGAGATGACGGGAATCCACTTGCATATAGCTCATTTAAGTACAGAAGGCAGCCTTAATCTGGTCAAAGATGCGAAGGACAGAGGGGTAAATGTTACTTTTGAAGTGACCCCTCATCATTTACTGCTGACTGACAAAGAAGTGGGAGATTATAATCCTGATACTAAGGTTCATCCTCCCCTCCGGTCAGAAAGAGATAAAAATATTTTAGTTGAAGCTCTAAAAGCTGGCGAAATAGATGTGCTGGCAACAGACCATGCTCCTCATACTTTTGAAGACAAACTGGGAGAATTTGATTATGCAGCTTTTGGAATTTCCGGTTTAGAAACAGCTCTCTCACTTTTGTATCATAATTTTATTAAAGCAGAAATTATTGACTGGGATGATTTACTCAGAATGTATTATTACAACCCTGGTGAAATATTAAATATTGAGTCCGAAGGTTTAAAACAGGGAGCCAGAGCAGATCTTCTGATTTTTAATCCGGATCGGGAATGGACAGTAGAAAAAAATAAATTTAAATCTAAGGGAAAAAATACACCCTTTGCTGGTCAGAAGTTATCTGGAAAAAATGAGCTGACCTTTGTTGGTGGTAAGCTAGTCTATGATGATCGAGGAGGCAAAAATGAAATACTTTATTGATCAGCTGCAGCAGAAAATCGAAGCCAAAGATTCAAGAATTTGTGTGGGGCTGGACCCTCATCTGGAACTGATGCCGGAAAATATACTGGCACCTGAATTGTTGTCAGATCTGGAATCAAATCAGAAAGAAGTTTCAGCAGCAGTCTTAAAATTTAATCAAAATTTAATTGATGCAGTTGCTGATATGACAGCAGTTGTTAAACCACAGATGGCATTTTACGAAAAATTGGGAGTTTCAGGAATGGAATGCCTCTGGCAGACAATAGCCTATGCTAAAACTAAAGACTTAATTGTACTGCTGGATGGTAAAAGGAATGATATCGGTTCCACAGCAGGAGCTTATGCAGAAGCCTATCTTGAAAATCAGAAAACAGAGATAGATTCGCTAACAATTAACCCATATTTAGGCAGGGATGGTATACTTCCATTTTTGAGAAATAAAGAAAGAGGAGCATTTGCACTGTTAAGAACTTCAAACCCATCTGCAGGAGACCTGCAGGATCTTAAGCTTGATGATGGCAGAGCATTTTATCAGGCGGTTGGAGATTTTTTGCAGGAAGTAGGCAGAGATTATATGGGCGAATCTGGTTATTCTAATCTGGCAGCAGTGGTTGGAGCAACCTATCCAGAGGAATTGAAAGCAATAAGAGCTCAGCTTGATTCAGTATTTTTCTTAATTCCTGGTTTTGGTGCTCAGGGTGGAGGAGCAGCAGACATCAAGGCTGGTTTTGCCGAGGATGGCAGAGGTGCAGTTGTGAATTCATCCCGGGGAATTAATTTTGCCTACAGAAAAGAAGAGTATTCTCATTTTGGAGCAAAAAACTATGCCAAAGCAGCAAGGGCTGCAGCTGCAAAGATGAAAAAAGAAATTAATGATATTCTGTGATGTTCTGGTACTGGGTACCACTAAAGGAGGATTTTTATGTTTAAAATAATTGCTAATAGAGAGGTTGGACCTGGAATTTTTCAGCTTGTTTTAAATTATGATCAGCTGCCTCAAAATCCAGAGCCAGGACATTTTTTTAATATCAAAGTCAGCCAGGATGGTAGTGAGGATCCGCTTTTGAGAAGACCATTTAGCATTTTTGATTTTGATGCAGCAGAAAATAGGATAGAATTTATTTACAGAGTGATTGGTAAAGGAACAAAAATTCTTTCAAATTTAGATAATGGTACTGAGCTTGATGTATTAGGCCCTCTGGGAACTCCTTTTTCTTTAAATAAGTCAGGTGGAAATATTCATTTGATCGGTGGAGGAATGGGAATTGCTCCTTTATATTACCTGGCTAAGAAGTTGAAAAGTAGCAGGCTGACACTATACCTGGGAGCTGCAAATAAAGCAGAATTGGAATTTTTTGAAGAAAAGTTTAAAGGACTGGGTTTAGAATGTCACCTGGCAGCAATGGAAGAAAAACTTGAGATCAAGGGTTCAGCTCTTGTCTTATGGTTGAATTATCTTGAAAAAAATACTCCAGATTATATTTATACCTGTGGCCCAGAAAAAATGCTGGCAGCAGTTGAAAAGGAGGCCCTGAAAAATAATATTGGTGGGGAACTTTCGATTGAAAAAAGAATGGGTTGTGGAATAGGAGTCTGTTTATCCTGTAGCTGTGAGGCGCGGGATCAAGCTCAGAAAAATAAAAGGGCCTGCGTGGAAGGTCCAGTCTTTGGGCTGGGGGAGGTAATTCTTGGTGCTTAACAAAGAGGTAGATAATATAAATAAGGAATTAACTGAAGCTGACTTAAATTTATCAGTAGTAATGAATTCACAACAGCATCAGCAGCAGAATAATTTGAAATTGAAAAATCCTCTGATTACTGCTTCAGGAACCTGTGGTAATGGGAAAGAATTGGCTGATTTTTTTGATATAAATCAGCTGGGAGCATTTACAACCAAGGGGATTACAGTTAAGCCCCAGGCTGGGAATAAAACACCAAGAATAGCAGAGACTGCAGCTGGAATTATTAATTCTATTGGTCTAGAAAATCCAGGTGTAGATAGCTTTATTAAAGATATTTTGCCGGAAACTAAAAATTATAGTCTGCCAATTTTAGCTAATATTTCTGGTTACAGTCAGGAGGATTTTATAACTCTGGCAGAAAAATTAGAAGAAAGAAAAGAACTTGCCGGGATTGAAATTAATTTATCCTGCCCCAATATTAAAGGTGGAGGCATGATTTTTGGTACCGATCCAGAAAAGGTTTATCAGATCACAAAAAAAGTTAGAGAAATTTATTCTGGCTACATTATAGTTAAACTGACTCCGAATATTACTGATATTACTGAAACTGCTCTGGCTGCAGAAAACGCAGGAGCAGATGCAGTGGCTATGATTAATACTCTTTCGGCAATGAAAATTGACATTGACCAGCAAAAGCCTCTACTTGCTAATACTTTTGGTGGTCTTTCCGGGCCAGCAGTACGACCGGTAGCAGTAAAGATGGTCTATCAGTGTTATAAAAAACTTAATATCCCAATTTTAGGGTTGGGAGGAGTTCGCAGCGGCAGTGATGTGATTGAATTTATGCTGGCTGGAGCAACAGCAGTTGGAATTGGAACAGTCAATATGATTGATCCAACGGCCGGACCAAGAATTATTGGTGAAATTAAAGAATACATGCTTCAACATCAAATTAAGAAGTTGAGTTAAATTATTGGAGCAGCTCATTAAATTTATTAAAGGGGAGGGGATAAGATGACAAAAGAAGAAATTAGAGAATTATTAGTAGAGACGGATGTAATTCAGGAAGGACATTTTGTTCTAAGCTCAGGTAGGCATGCGGATATTTATATGCAGTGTGCAAAAGTTTTGCAGTATCCAGAACATGCTTCAACTCTGGCGGCTGAGATTGCAAAAAAATGGAACGATGAAGAGATAGATGTAGTTATTGGCCCGGCTCTGGGAGGAGTTGTCTTATCTTATGCGGTAGCTGAAGAACTTGGAGTCCGTTCAATCTTCAGTGAGCGCAAAAGTGGTGAAATGAAGATCAGACGTGGTTTTGAATTAGAAGCCGGAGAAAAAGTACTGGTTGTGGAGGATGTTGTGACAACTGGTGGCTCAGTTAAAGAAGTACTGGCAGTTTTAGAAGAACTGGATGTAGAAATAGTTGGATTAAGCTCAATAGTTGACCGCAGTAATGGAGAAGTAGACTTTAACTATGATTTTAAGGCGCTGCTGCCGGTCGATATTAAATCATATAAGGCAGGTCAGTGTGAATTATGTCAGCAGGGGACGCCAATTACCCGTCCAGGAAGTAAAGAAAAATAGAATTATAAATCAGTTATTTAAGTAGATATTAATAATTTAATTCTCGCTTTTTTTGGCGAGAATTTTTTTATATCAAAGTGATTTGATAAGGATTCTCTGCTGTCAACAAAAATAATTATAAAACTTAGCTTATGTATATAAAGACAAAAACTTGAAAGCAGTATATAATTGTAACTGTAATCAATTTATGAAAATATTATTATATCATGGAATTTTAAAATTTAAGGCTGAATTATTTATGGCAAGTGAAGCAGCAGCCGCTAAAAAAAGTAACTGGCTGAAGATTATTATTTTATGGATAGCATCTGCGGTTTTTTCTTACCAGGAGCAGCTTTAGGTATTGTTGGAGGAATATTATTTGGTCCTCTGCTTGGTACTTTCTATACAGCTCTGGGGTCTACAATTGGTGCAGTAGCTGTATTTTTAGCTGGTAAGTATGTGGTAAGAGATTTAGTTAAAGGACTGGTCGAAAAAAATCCTAAATTAAAAAAGATTGATGAGGGGGTAAAAAAAGAAGGCTGGCAGTTGCCGGTGTATCTTTATTTGCAATTCAACTGACAAATCTTTATAATTAATATCAGAATAAACATTATTAAAATTAAAGGAGCTGTGATAATAAATGCAAAACTATGATTTCGTTCATTCCTGTATTCGGGTAATGGATTTAGAAAAGTCAGTCGAATTTTACGAAGATGCTTTAAATTTAAAAGAAAGTAATCGCAAGGATTTTCCAGAAGCTGAGTTTACTTTAGTTTATTTGACAGATCAGAATGATAATTTTGAGCTGGAGTTAACTTATAACTATGATCGAGAAGAACCATACACAATTGGTAATGGGTACAGTCATATTGCAGTTAAAGTAGACGATCTGCAAAAATCATATCAGCGCCATAAAGAAGCCGGTTACAAAGTCGGAGATCTAAAAAGTCTGAGCGAAGGTTCTTCTGGCTATTATTTCATAACAGACCCGGATGGCTATAGAACAGAGGTTATTGCGAGATAGCATAGCAT
>JAXKWB010000028.1:0-5219 GCA_036172385.1 Halanaerobiales bacterium
GACTCATCTGCACTTTCTTCCTGCTCAAGGGCTGACATATTCTCTTTTCTTTTATCAGACTTCAGCTCTTCTAAAAGTTTAGCTGCTCTTCGCATATGAGGAATTATTATTGAACCGCCAACGATTAAAGCAACATTCATTGCTTCATAAATTTCCCCTCTTGACCAGCCGGCTTTATCTGCTTCAATTATGTGGTATCTAATACAATCATCACATCTTAAAACCAGAGAAGAAACCAGCCCCAATAATTCTTTTGTTTTAGCAGGGAGTTTTCCATCCTGATAAACTTTATGATCCAGATTAAAAAATCTTTTTGTATTCAAATCTCCTTCTTCTAATATCAAATCATTCATTTCAGTTCTAAATTTATTAAATTCTTTCAAGCTATCCTGCATTAAATCCCTCCTGCTTCTCGAGTTCAAATATATATAATGTTATAAAATAAACAGATAGTAATAATATAAAAAATTAAAAGAAACCGGACAGCAAAATGCCGCCCGGATTTAATTGTAATTTTATTTTTCAATTGTTTTGAGATAAGATTTTACTGCTGTATCAGATTTCAATTCCAGTATTTTTTCGGCCTCTTTTTGTGCTTCCTCAACAGTCCATTTAGAAAGAATTTCTTTAGTTTTTAAAATTGAAACTGCACTCATGCTAAACTCATCTAATCCAACACCTAAAAGATATGGTATCAGATATTCATCACCAGCAGCTTCTCCACACATACCGACCCAGATACCTTCCTTATGAGCAGCATCAATAGTCATTTTTATTAATCTTAAAACTGCGGGGTGATAGGGTGTATGCATCGGAGCAATTTTTTCATTTGTTCTATCTACTGCAACTGTATATTGAATCAAATCATTTGTTCCAATACTGAAAAAATCAACTTCCTGGGCTAGATAATCAGCAATCATAACTGCTGATGGAATCTCAATCATCATTCCAATATCAATATCCTCATTAAATTGCTGTCCTTCTTCTTTAAGTTCTGCTTTTACATCTTCCACAATTAGTTTTGCTTCATCCAGTTCTTCTAGCGAAGAAATCATCGGAAACATAATTTTTAAATTTCCATACTGGCTTGCTCGTAAAATTGCTCTCAGCTGAGGTTTGAAAATATCATCTCTTTCCAGACAAACTCTAATAGCTCTATATCCTAAAAAGGGATTCATTTCCTCCGGAAAATCTAAATAAGGTAAATCTTTATCTCCCCCAACATCAAGAGTCCTGATTATAACAGGCTTATCACCCATTTTTTCGGCAGCTTCTTTATAAACTTTAAATTGTTCTTCTTCGGTAGGTAGTTGGTTGCGGTCCATATAAAGAAATTCGGTCCGGAATAGACCTACACCTTCTCCCCCATTTTCTAAAATAGGAGTAATATCATTTACATTCCCCATATTACCTACTACTTCAACTTCTGTACCATCTTTAGTTTTAGCTTTTTTATCCTGATAAGTTTCCAGTCTCTTTTGTTCTGCTTTATATTTAGCAAGTTTTTCTTTATATTCTTCCAGTGTAGATTCATCAGGTGAAAAATAAACTTTTCCACTATTTCCATCTACAATTATTTCTATATTATCTTCTGCTTTTTCAATTAACTCACTACCAAGACCAACAACAGCCGGTATGCCCAGGGATCTGGCCATAATAGCAGTATGAGATGTTCTGGAACCGTCTTTGGTTAAAAAAGCAAGAACTTTATCTGTGTCAAATTGAGCAGTGTCAGATGGAGTCAAGTCTTCTGCTATAATAACTACTTCTTGATCCAGTTTATCAGAAATATCTTCAACTCCCAATAAAATTTTTACAACCCGCATTCCAACATCTTTAATATCAGAACCGCGCTCTCTTAAGTACTCATCTTCCATAGCTGAAAACATAGCTGCATATTCATCCACAACATCTTTAACTGCTGCGGCTGCATTGAGCTTATCCTCTTTTATCTTATCTTCAAATGCAGGAATAACTTCCGGGTCATCCAGAATCATAAGGTGGGCACCAAAAATTTCTGCTTTTTCTTCACCCATTTTTTCAGCAGTCTGTTCTTTTAACTCCTCTAAAGATTCTTTTGCTTCTGCAAGTGCAGAATGCAGTTTTTCTATTTCTTCATCTACCTGATCTTCACTTATGTTTTTTCTGTCAATTTCAATTTTCTGATCTTTTTTAACTAAAGTTTTGCCAATAGCAATTCCCGGTGAAGCAGCAATTCCTTTCACTAAAATCACTCCTCATCCTCTTTAGCCATCTCAACTTCGATAAAATCAACTAATTCTTTTACTGCTTCTGAAGCATCATCACCCTCAGCTCTAACAACGATCTCATTACCTTTGCCAACACCAAGACTCATAACACCCATTATACTCTTTGCATTAACTTCCTTCTCTTCAAAAATAATTTCTATTTTTGAATCAAATTTACCTGCTTTCTGCACAAATTGTGCTGCAGGCCGGGCATGCAGACCGGTCTTATTAGTGATTATAACCTTCTTTTCTTCTACCAATCTGATCATCCTTTCGTATTTTTATTTTAGTAAATGTCACTCATTTATATATTTTATCATAAATGCAACCCAAATTTCATCCTTTTTTACAAATTATTTTTATTTATTATCGAATTTTCTTCAATTGTGGCCATTACTTCTTCTAAACTTTTACCTAAACTTGCTTCAACCGCCCCTAAAACTGCTCCTTCAACCAGAGGAGCATTGGCCAGTCTAATTAAATTCTGCTTTTCTTCTGGCAGCCATTCTTTAACCATATTAAAACTCATAACCGCACTTCCTAAGTCTGCCAGAACAACAATTCCGTCTTTATAATCCATATTTTTTAATTTTTGTTCAATCAGATCAGCATCTGTTCCCAGCTCTCCATTATTAATACCACCAGCGATTTGAATATCAACCTCATCCTGTTTCATTTCTTCAGCCAATTCTTTAGTACCTTCCGCAATTTTTAAACTGTGAGATATAATCAAAATATTAACCATTTCTACACCTCTTTTTTTATTTTAAATAACCTTCTATAAATGTTTTAAGTATTAAATAGGAAGAAGTTGCTCCGGGATCCTGATGTCCGATACTTCTCTCACCCAGATAACTTGCTCTGCCTTTTGTTGCCTGCATTTCAATTGTACTTTTCATCCCTTCAGCAGCTGAATCTAGACAATCACTTAAAGCTGTATCTAAATTATGTTTATTGTCTCGACTTTGTTTTAAAGATTCAGCTGCAGGAATTATAGTATCCAACATTGTCTTTTCTCCCGCTTCAGCTTTTCCCCGCTTCTGAATACCTGCTATCGCCTCTTCAGCAATTTCCACTAAATCATCCAGCTCAAGCTGCTCATCGGAAATAACTTTCGAAATATTTAAAAAGGCGGTTCCATAAAGTGGTCCAGAAGCACCACCTACATTAGAAATTAAAGTCATTGCTGTCAGTTTAAATAATTCATTTCTACTTTCAAAATTCTCATTTTCTAATTTTTCTTTTAACTTTTTAAATCCCCGGGCAAGATTTATACCATGATCTCCATCACCAATAGCAGCATCCAATTCTGTTAAATACTCTTTGTTTTCAATAATTACATCTGCTGTTTCTAAAAACAATTTTTTTGTTTCACTAGCCATATTTACCACAATCCTTATAATAAATTTATTTCACTTTCTGCTTCTAATAAATTAATTAAATCATCATCCAATTTCAAAATAGTAATTGAGAGACCTTCCATCTCAAGAGAGGTCATAAATTCTCCTACATAATTTTTATAAATATTTATTCCTTTATCTTTTAGCAGCTGATTAGCTTTTCTATTTGCTATATAGAGCTCCATTAAAGGCGTTCCACCCATCCCATTAATCATCAGGGTAACTTTTTCATTCGTTTTTATCTCTAAGTCTGATAATATATCATCCAGTAATAACTCCACTATCTGATCTACCTTTTTTAATTTAGTTTTTTCAGTCCCTGGCTCACCATGAATACCAATACCCATTTCCATTTCATCTTCAGCTAATGAAAAAGTAGTTTTTTCAGCTGCCGGCAGCTGACAGGGATTAATAGCCATTCCTTTTGTTCTAACATTTTTTATAACTTTTTCCGCACTTCTTTTTACTTCTTTTAGATCGGCACCCTGAGCTGCTTTCGCTCCAGCAATCTTATGCACAAATACTGTACCAGCAACACCACGCCGTCCTGTTGTATAGAGGCTGTCTTCTACGGCAACATCATCATTGACAACTACATGGTCAACTTTGATCCCTTCTGCTTCTGCCATTTCAGCTGCCATTTCAAAATTCATAATGTCTCCAGTATAATTTTTAATAATTAATAAAACTCCATTACCACTATCAACTGCCTTAATCGCCTCAAAAATCGCATCGGGGGTTGGAGAGGTAAAGACATCTCCTGCTACAGCAGCATCCAGCATTCCCTGGCCTACATAACCTGCATGTGCCGGCTCATGACCACTTCCACCTCCACTAACCAGGCCAACTTTTTCGACTGGTGCATCTTTTCGAACTACAATATTATAACCGTCCAATTTTTCCAGTCGGTGACTACTGGCCATTACGATTCCTTCAATCATTTCCTGAACCACATTATCCGGATCATTAATTAATTTTTTACCCATTATTACCACCCTTTTTGTTATAATTCCACAGCTGATGATCACTAGTTGAAACAGCAAAAACTCCTTTTTCCTTTAAGCTCTCAACCTCAGTTTTATTCTGAATTAAACCGCCAGCAATAACTGGATAGTCATATCTACTCTGCTTCTGGCGTTCAATAAAATAAGGGGCTGCAATTCCCGGTAAAATTTCTACTGCATCAACAGTCTGGGAATTCAGAGATTTTTCTGCACTAATTAAAGAAGCAGAGTCCAGAAGAAAAACCCTCTGAATAGTCATTAAATTATATTTTGCAGCTTCTTTGATTAAATAACCCTTAGTTGAAATTATCCCATCACATAAATCATTTTCGGCAAGATACTTAATACCTTCTCTATCATGAGCTATCCCATTAACCAGGTCAATATTTACCATTAAAATTTTATCATTATCGTGGGCCAGCTGCATCGATTTTTCAAGATCAAAAATTGAACCAGTTAATAAAAATATTAAAACTGAATCTTTAATTTTCATTGCTATATTTAGATCTCTAATTTTTCTAATAGCCGGAATAATTGGATACTTACTAAAATAACCAGCTAAATGT
>JAXKWB010000029.1:0-6223 GCA_036172385.1 Halanaerobiales bacterium
TTCTTGCTTGAGCTATCTACTGCTTGACTAACTTCAGTATCCAAAAACTCGGAAAAAGATAAATTTTCTGGATTATAATATTTAAGATACGAATTTAAATCAGCCAGATTTTGTGAGCGGCAGTTACCATCAAAAGACGCTGCTCCTGGACCCAGGGCCAGATAAGGCTGATAGAGCCAGTAAATATAATTGTGGCGGGCTCTATAACCACTACGGGCAAAATTAGAAATTTCATAATGCTGATAACCAGCAGACTCTAATTTTTTTAAGGCCAGTTCATACATTTTTGCATCGAGTTCTTCTGACGGCAGCTTAAGCTTTCCCTGATTATAGCGCTGATAAAAGAGAGTTTTCTCATGTATTTCAAGGTTATATAAAGAAATATGCGGAGGATTAAATTTAAGCATCTCTTCTATATCAATTTCAAACTCTTTTAAACTCTGTCCGGGCAGAGCAAAAATTAGATCAGCACTATAACTATCAAAGTAATGATCAACTAAAGTTAATATCCTTTTATTCTGTTTACCGCTGCTTCTGCGCCCCAAAAAATCTAAATGCCGCTCATTAAAACTCTGGATCCCAACACTCAAACGATTAATCCCTACTCTTTTTAGAGCAGTAATTTTTTCTTCTGTTACAGAAGCTGGATTGATCTCCATAGTAATCTCAGCCGCAGGAATAACTCTAAACCTATTTTTAATCCTTTTAATTAATTCTCCTATAAAAAAAGGCTCTATCAGAGAGGGAGTTCCTCCTCCCAGATAGATAGTCTGCAGCAAATTGTTATTTACTTTATGGGTTAATTCCTCTAATTCCATAAAAAGGGCGGCCCAGTAGAGGTCCACCCTTTGTTTTGTATATTTAACTGAATAAAAATCACAGTAAGGACATTTACTGCTGCAGAAGGGAAGGTGGATATATAATGCGTTTGCATTTTCAAATTTTAAATCAGGCATTTTCATTCCTTTCTAAAACTGTCATAAATGCTTCCTGAGGAATTTCTACACTTCCCACCTGTTTCATCCGCTTTTTACCTTCTTTTTGTTTTTCAAGTAGTTTACGCTTTCGGCTGACATCTCCACCATAACACTTCTGCAGTACATCTTTGCGCACAGCAGGAATATTAACTCTGGCTATAATTTTCCCGCCAACTGAAGCCTGAATTGGAACTTTAAACATATGACGTGGAATAACTTCTTTTAATCTTCTAACAAGATCATTCCCCCGCTGATACGAATCTTCATCATGAACAATGATAGATAGAGCATCTACAACCTCTTTATTAAGTAAAATATCAAGTTTAACCAGATTGGACTCCTTGTATCCCTCTAATTCGTAATCTAAAGTTGCATAGCCTCTGGTTCGTGATTTTAACTGATTAAAAAATTCTGTAATAATTTCACTTAAAGGCATTTCATATTTTAAAGTTACTCGATCCTGATCTATATACTGCATATCCTTAAATTCACCCCGGTTGTCCTGGCAGAGCTCCATCGCCTGGCCCACATATTCTTCCGGTAGGTGTATTTCTGCTGTAACAAAAGGTTCTTTAATTTTATCAATTTCGCTTTGATCTGGAAAAGCAGCCGGATTTTCTATTTTTAGTTCTTCACCATTCTTTTTAATGATCTGATATTCTACACTGGGAGCAGTAATTACTAAATCCAGATCGTACTCTCTCTCCAGTCTTTCCTGAATAACCTCCATATGCAGCAGACCTAAAAAACCACAGCGGAAACCAAAACCAAGAGCTTCGGAGGTTTCGGGTTCAAAGGTAAACGAGGCATCATTAAGCTGCAGTTTTTCTAAAGCTTCTTTTAAAATTTCATAATCAGCATTATCTGTTGGATAAAGGCCGCTAAATACCATAGGCTGTACTTTCTGATATCCAGGAAGAGCTTTTTCGGTAGGATTATTTTTTAAAGTAATTGTATCCCCTACTCGACAGTTGCGTACATCTTTAATTCCAGAAATAATATAACCTACTTCGCCGGAACTCAATTCATCTTTTTTCTGCATCGCAGGATCGAAAAATCCGACCTCATCCACTTCATAACTTTTTTGATTAGACATCAGTAAAATTTTATCCCCTTTTTTAACAGAACCTTCCATAACTCTAACATAGGCAATTACACCCTGGTAGGAATCGTAAACAGTATCAAAAATAAGCGCCTTTAAAGGCTGGTTGATTCCATTATGTGGAGCTGGCACCCGCTTAATAATTGCCTCCAGAATTTGATCAATATTTGTTCCTTTTTTAGCACTTGCTAAAATTGCCTCATCTGGATCAATTCCGATATCTAAAAGCTGCTCCTTAACCCTCTGCGGATTAGCTGAGGGTAAATCAATTTTATTAATAACTGGAATAATTTCCAGGTCATGTTCCAGAGCCAGATAAATATTGGCCATTGTCTGGGCTTCAACTCCCTGAGCAGCATCAATAACTAAAAGAGCTCCTTCACAGGCGGCCAGACTTCTGGATACCTCATAGGCAAAATCTACATGACCGGGCGTATCAATTAAATTCAGCTCATACCCCTGATGTTCAATTGTCACTGCCTGAGCTTTAATAGTTATTCCTCTTTCTCTTTCTAAATCCATTTTATCTAAAACCTGTTCCTGCATTTTGCGATCTGTAATTGTACCTGTATATTCTAACATACGATCAGCAAGAGTCGATTTCCCGTGATCAATATGAGCAATTATGCAAAAGTTTCTAATTTTATCAGTCTGCAAAAAAACTTCCTCCTTTTATACTAAATCTTTTTGCCGGGCTAAGAATACTATCCACAGCACTTTAATTATATTATACTTAGGCTGATTAATCAATTTTCTTTTTTTGATTCCAGTTTAGGTTTTAATTTATTAATCACATTTTCAGGAGATCTATTTTTTGAATTTAGCTCTTGCATTTTAGATAACAACATGTTAAAATTGAAATGTTGCAAATTAAGTCTGAGACTATAAATACTTACTTTTAAGAGGGGGTGAAGTTAGATGCCTATTATTAAATCTGCTAAGAAAAGAGTTAAGGTAACAGAAAAGAAAACTGCTCAAAATCGCGAATGGAAAGATAGATTAAAAAATGCGATTAAAGATATGGAAAAGGCAGTTGAAGCAGGGGACAAAGAAGCTGCTGCAGAACAGTTAAAAGAGACTAAAAAGGTCATCGATAAGGCTGTAACTAGAAATATTATTCATAAAAACAATGCAGCCCGCAAAAAATCCCGCCTCACAAAGATGTATAATAATATGTAATTTGAATTTTATATTAGGACAAATGTCCTTATTAAAATATATCTAAAAGATAGCTATCTTTTAAATTACTAAACTCATCCAGTTGGGTGAGTTTTCATTTATCTTATAATAAAAAGTTCAGCCTCTAACAAGCAGGCTGAACTTTTTTAGGTTTAATAAGCAATTGATTTAATTATAATCATTTCCAGAGCTGTGTTCTGATCCGGATAATAGCCTGTTAAAAAATGATAGTTGGCTTTTAATATCTCTTCCAGTATTTTCTCTAATTCTTGTTGACTAAAGTTCCTGCACCGCTGCAGCGACTTTTTTACTGGATAGGGATGTTTACCTATTTTTCTGGCAATTTTTTTATTATCCTGAGTATACTGACTGTAAAATTTAACCTGCATTAAAAGTTCAATCTGATTTTTAAGCATAGTCAACAAATATAAAGGATAAACTCCCTTGTTTAGCATTTCTTTTAAAGTTAATAGAGCCTGATCAGTTTTTTTGTCACCAATTAAATCAAGAAAGTGAAATATTTCTTCATCTTCTAAAAATTTTTCTCTGCTGATTATATTTTTGAGATCATAATAAGAAATCTTTTTCTGATCGGGATAACGGGTTACTACTTTTTCAATTTCACTATTCAATATCTCCAGTTTATTGCTGAACATATTTTCCAGCATCTTTACACTGCGGCTGTCAATTTTTTTATTATTTTCTCTAAACCGTGAAATAATCCACTGATCTAAATCTCGATAACGGGGAGTTTCAAACTCCTGATATTCTGCAATTTTCTTTAGGCTTAGATAAAACTTTTTCCGTTTATCTACTTTATTGGCTGTCAAAAAAAGCAGACTGGCACTCTGATCAATGTTTTTAAAAATCTTTAAAAGTCTCTCCTGCTCACTCTGATTAATAGAATCATCTTCGGTTAAATGAGAAATTATAAATCTTTTTTCTGCTCCCATTGGTGGAGTTTGAACTGCATTTGAGAGTCGTTTTAAATATTCATCCCCGGGATTAACATAAGAAAGATTGAAGTCTCTAACTGCCTCTGGCACAAATTTTTCAATAAATTCTTCTTTAAATTTGTTTCTAAGATAAGAATTTTCTGCATAAATATAATATAATTTTTTTGCTTTTTTTTCATTTTTAATAAACTCTTCTGGCTCCATCTAATTACACCCCAACACTCTTTAGCTATTTTTCTTTCTTTACTATTTTAACATATTTAATCTTTTCTCTCCAGTTTTAAATTCTTAAACAGAAGTTTATTTTCTATCTATAACAGTTAAGATAAATATTTTGACCATCAGAAATCAGCGTAATCATCCCCCGCTGATCAGTGCGCAGATAGTTAATTGATTTGTTATTAAATCTTTTAATAACTTCTGCTGCAGGATGGCCAAAATTGTTTCTACCAACCGAAATAACTGCCAGTTCAGGTTTGACTGCATCAAGCAGTATCTCACCACTTGAAGTTTTACTGCCGTGATGACCGGCTTTGAGAACATCAATTTTAGCTAAATTATAATCTTTTACTATTCTTGCCTCTCCTGCTTTAGATAAGTCACCAGTAAATAAAAATTTATTATTCCCATAACTGAGTAGAAAGACTATAGAATTTTCATTTCTATCTTCTCGTATTTTTCCCGGCTCAGGATTTAAAATCTTAAGACTGCAGTCAGCAATTTTAAAATTCATACCGGCAGTTAAGAAATGCAATTTCGAATTATTCTCTCTAATCCCGGCTGCCAGCTGCTGATGAAGCTTAGTTTGCTGATGATAGGGAGGAATCATAATATTTTTAACTTTTTTTCTCTGCAGCAGATGAGGAAGACCTCCCGCATGATCAGCATCAAAATGACTAATCATTAGGTAATCTAAACTGCTAATTCCAAGGTGATTTAAATATGAGATAATATTATATTCAATATTTCTGCCATCTCTTCCCGGGGGACCGGTGTCAATTAACATATTTTTCCCACCTGGAAACTGAATAAAAATTCCATCTCCCTGGCCAACAGCCAGAAAATTGATCTCTAAATTATCAGAGGCAGGATTATAAAATAAAAAAATAATTATTAAAAACAGAAACAACGGCACTGTTTTCTGCCAGAATTGATATTTTCTGGCTTTAAGAAAAATATATCTTTTCTGATAAATATAAGGTATAGCAAATAAGAATAGATAATAAAAAAAGACAGTAATTAATTCCGGTTTTGCAATAACCAGAGGCCTTCCCTGAATTAAAGTCATTAATTTAAAACCATTAAATAATAGTTTTAATCCCAGCTCAATTAGAATTGCCAGAGGTCCAAAAAAATTTAAACTGACTAGAGAAAGCAAAAGCAGAACAAAAGTTAAGGGCAGTAAAAGTGTAATATAGGGGATTGCCCAGAGATTTGTAACTAAAGCAATAAAGGCATATTCGTTAAAATAATAAGCGGTGATTGCCAGAGAAGCCAGCTGGGCTGCCAGAGATACTGCTAAAAAACCAGGCAGCCAGCGGTTTAAAATCGGAGTTAAATAAAACAGAGCCAGAACCAGGATATAAGAAAGCTGTAAAGAAACCGTAAATAAGGCCTGGGGATTCAACAGCAAATTAATAATCAAAGTCAGAGAAATTATATTCAGAAAATCTCCTTCCCGATTAAATTCATCAGACCATAAGAACAGGAGGGCCAGTAGAGCTGCTCTAATAATTGAAACAGCAGCACCTACCAGAAAAATATAAATAAAAGTCAAAAAAGAGAGCAAATAAAGAGCATTTCTCTTCTCTGAACAGATTTTAAATAAAATAAAAGAAAATGTTAAAATCAGAATTCCCATATGCAGACCCGAAATAGCAAGCAGATGACTGGCCCCTGAATTTCTGAGTAAAGATTCTTGTTTATAACTTAAATATTCTTTTTCCCCGAGTAAAATCGCTTTGATAAAAGCAGCGTTAGCCTCAGTAAATAACTGATTAATATTATTT
>JAXKWB010000030.1:0-7197 GCA_036172385.1 Halanaerobiales bacterium
TATAAAAGCAGAGCTGAACAGAAAAGAGAACAAATAATATCCAGAGCTATTCTGGAAAAGAAAAATTCCAGGCGAAAAAAATTGAATGATTTAATCAATAATTTTATTGTTGAACTGCACAGCAAACTAAATGATTTTACCGATCAAAAAGATTATTGCTTGTTTATTATTAATTCAATTAAAGAAGCAGCAGAAGAATTGGATGACAGTGAGTTTATTATCTTATTGAGAAATAAAGATCAAAATTTGAAATCGGACTTAGAAGAACACCTGGAAAAAGAGATGGAAAATTATAAATTTAAAATTGAAATGGTGGATAAAATTAAATCTGGTGGTTTTATTATTAAAGCAAAAAATAGGCAGCAGTTGATTGAAAATACTTTTACTGCTCTAATTGATTCATTCAGAGAAGAAATTGCAATAGAATTAAAGAATAATATTTTAACATAAAAGTAGATAAATTGATTAGGAGTTGGTAAGTGTGGAAAAACAGGGAAAAATAACCTTTATCAATGGTCCGGTTGTCGAAGCAGAAAATATGACCGGCTATCTTATGAGAGAGCTGGTTTATGTAGGCACACTTAAACTGGTTGGAGAAATAATAGAACTGGATGGAAATTCAGCTACAATTCAGGTTTATGAGGAAACAAGTGGAATGAAACCTGGAGAACCAGTATTTTCTACCGGTCATCCACTTTCTGTTCAGCTGGGGCCAGGAATTATAGGTAATATTTTTGATGGTATTCAGCGCCCTCTTCCCTTTTTAGAAAAGAAAAGTGGTCCTTTTATTGAAAGAGGTGCCAAAGTAAGTGCTTTAGATCCAGAAAAGGAATGGGAATTAAAAGTACTGATTGAAGAAGGTGATTATCTTAAGTCAGGCCAGATAGTTGCAGAGTTGGATGAGACTTCAGTTATTAATCATAAAATAATGGTTCCTCCTGGAAAAGAAGGAGAAGTAATTGAGCGGGTACCTGATGGTAGATACTCGATTGATCACATGATTGTCAAAATAAAAGATAAAGAAGATAATATAACCGAAATAAAACTTTATCAGGAATGGCCAATTAGAAAACCAAGGCCTTATCTAGATAGACTGGAATTAGGAGTGCCCCTGCTGACAGGTCAGCGGGTACTTGATACCTTTTTTCCAATTGCTAAAGGAGGTACAGCTGCAATTCCTGGAGGGTTTGGAGCTGGTAAAACAATGACTCAACACCAGCTTGCTAAATGGTCAGATGCAGATATAATAATTTATATTGGCTGTGGTGAAAGAGGGAATGAAATGACAGATGTTCTGGAGGAGTTTCCAGAATTAGAAGATCCTAAAACCGGCAAATCAATGATGGAGCGAACGGTATTAATTGCAAACACCTCCAATATGCCAGTATCAGCAAGAGAAGCCAGTATTTATACCGGGATTACTCTGGGAGAGTATTATCGTGATATGGGTTATAATGTAGCAATTATGGCAGATTCTACTTCCCGCTGGGCAGAAGCTTTAAGAGAAATTTCAGGTCGTCTGGAAGAAATGCCGGCAGAGGAAGGGTTCCCAGCTTATTTACCAACCAGGCTGGCCGAGTTTTATGAAAGAGCAGGTTATGTTAAAACCCTTGGTGATGAAAATGAAGGCTCAATCTCATTAATTGGGGCAGTATCTCCTCCAGGTGCAGATTTTTCGGAGCCGGTTACTCAAAATACCAAAAGATTTGTCCGCTGTTTCTGGGCTCTTGATAAATCACTTGCCGCATCCCGACATTTTCCAGCAGTAAGTTGGCTCGACAGTTATAGTGAGTACTTAAATGACCTCGAGCCCTGGTTTAAGGATAATGTAAATGAGGAATGGCTTGAGCTGAGAAGCAGGGCAATGTCTTTGTTAAAAGAAGAGTCAAGACTACAGGATATAGTGCAGCTTGTTGGAGAAGACGTCCTTCCTGACAATCAGCGGCTGATTTTAGAAGTAGCAAAATTGATTAAAATTGGATTTTTACAGCAGAATGCTTTTGACGATATAGATCGATATTCGGATATAAATAAACAGTACTGGCTTTTAAAGACAATTCTTTATCTTTATGATCAGGCCCAGCCTCTGGTAAAGAAAAATGTGCCAATCAGTCAGCTAAAAGATGATGAGTTATTTAATAAATTACTAAGACTAAAAAATACTGTTGCTAATGATGAGCTAGATAAAATAAAAGAATTTCGGCAGGAAATCGATGATTTTTATCAGCAGCTAGCTGATAGTTATCAAAAATAGTGGGGGAGTATATAATGTTAAAAAAAGAGTATACTGGACTTGCTAATATTAATGGTCCATTAATTGTAATAGAAAATGTTGATGATGTAGCATTTGATGAAATGGTTGAAATCACTGCTCCAGATGAAGAAGTGAGAAAGGGCAGAGTACTGCAGGTTAGTTCAAATAAAGCTGTTGTTCAGGTGTTTGAAGGCAGTACCGGTTTAAATATCAATGAAAGTAGAGTCAAGTTTCTCAAAGAGCCAATGAAAGTTGCATTAAGTAAGGATATTCTGGGCAGAGTTTTTAATGGAGTTGGGGAAGCCACTGATGATGGTGGACAGATCTATTCTGAAAACAAATATGATATTAATTCTAAACCAATGAATCCATATTCCAGACAGTATCCACGAAATTATATTCAGACAGGAGTTTCTGCAGTAGATGGTCTAATGACCTTAATTCGAGGTCAAAAGTTACCTATATTTTCAGGCAATGGGCTGCCTCATAATCAACTTGCAGCTCAAATAACAAGACAGGCAAAACTGGGTAAAGATGATGAAAAATTTGCAGTAGTTTTTGTGGCGATGGGCATTAAGCATGATGAAGCAAGATATTTTATTAATAGCTTTGAAGAAAGTGGGGTTTTACAAAATGTAGTGATGTATGTTAATTTAGCTGATGACCCCTCAGTAGAAAGAATTATTGCACCTCGAGTTGCTCTTACTGCAGCTGAATATCTTGCTTTTGAAGAAAATATGCATATTTTAGTTGTAATGACAGATATGACAAGTTATTCTGAAGCTTTAAGAGAACTATCATCCAGAAGAGGAGAAGTCCCGGGACGGAAGGGGTATCCTGGGTATCTTTACAGTGATCTGGCAAGCCTTTACGAAAGAGCAGGAATGATTAAAGGAAGAGAAGGCTCAATAACTCAGATTCCTATCTTAACAATGCCTAATGATGATATAACCCATCCAATACCTGATTTAACAGGATATATAACAGAAGGACAGATAGTTTTAAAAAGAGATTTATTTCAGCGGGATGTTTATCCTCCAATTAATATTCTCCCTTCACTTTCTCGTCTGATGAAAGATGGTATTGGGGCTGAATACACAAGAGAAGATCATTCTGATATTTCAAGTCAGCTTTATGCTGCTTATTCTCATGTTAATGAAGTTAAATCTTTAGCATCAGTTATAGGAGAAGACGAACTGTCAGAAATAGATCAAAAATACCTTAAATTTGGAGAGAAATTTGAAAATGAATTTCTCAAACAGGATAAATTTAGCAGTAGGGATATTGAAGAAACACTTTCTCTGGCCTGGGATTTAATCTCTGAGCTTCCAGAACATGAATTAGATAGACTATCGGAAGAAATGATTGATAAATACTACAGGAGGAAAGATAAAAATGGAGAAACTTAATATATCTCCAACTAAAAGCAATCTTTTATCGACAAAAAGTTCACTTGAGCTGGCAGAAGAAGGTTATGAACTTCTTGATAAAAAGAGAAATATCTTAATTCAAGAAATGATGGAAAGAATTGATGAAGCAAAAGAAATTCAGTCTCAGATTAATCAGTATTTCTATAATGCCTATGAAGCTCTGCAAATTGTTGATATTACTCAGGGTATAAAAACTGTAGAAGAAATAGCTGCGGGAATTGATTTAATAGATAGTCTAAAAATAAGGTCTTACAGTGTAATGGGGGTCGAAATACCGGAGGTAGAAGAATTATCACAGGAAATTTCTCCTCATTACAGTTTTTATAAAACTAACCTATCTCTGGATAGAGCCTATAAAAATGTTCAAAGAGTAGTTTATTTAATCAGCAAACTTGCCGAAATAGAAACTTCTGTTTACAGACTTGCAACTTCAATTAAGAAGACTCAAAAAAGAGCTAATGCTCTAGAGAATATTTCAATCCCTCGTTATAAAAACACGATTAAGTTTATTGAAGAAAGACTTGAAGAAAAGGAAAGAGAAGAGTTTTTTCGAATGAAATTACTTAAAGAAAAACTATAAAGAAAAGAAAACCTCTCTCTTTTTTTAATTCAGAGAGAGGCTGTTTTTTTAAAGTTCTTCAGTCTCTGCAAAAAACTCTATCTTAGCCCATTCCATTTTAACAAATCTTCTAATCACAATTAAAGCTACAATTAAAAATGAAATTATTTCGGCAATCCAGACCCCTGCTACTCCATAGTTGGAAACAACAATTAAGTAATAGGAAAGGGGAATGAAAATAACCCAGAGTCTGATGATAGTAATGTACATGGCGCCTTTTGTATCGCCAGCTCCTCTTAAAGCTCCGACCATAATTACTACAAAAGCTAAAAATGCCTGATTTAAGGCCACAATTCTTAAGATAGGTACAGAATAATTGATAACTTCTGCCTCAGTTGTAAAAATTTCGAGGGCAAAAACCGGAAAAACAAGATAAGCTAGTGCAAGTCCAGTTCCGATGACTGCTCCCATTACTGCAGCTGTTAAACCACTTTTTAATGATTCCTCTGCCCGATCTTCGCCCAGATGCTTACCGACAATTGTAGTGGCCGCAATCGCAATACCTATTGCCGGCATAAATGATAATGATTCAATGTTCAGCAGGATTCTAAATGAAGCTTCTGCAGTAGTATCCAGTTTAGAAATAAAGATACCATTCAGAAAAAATGCTACCTGCATAAATAATTGTTCAATACCGGCTGCATAGCTTAAATTAATTAACGGTTTAAAAATTTTGCTGCTGATTTTCATCCAGCCGGGATGGAGCTTTAAAATTCCTTTACTGCTGGCAAATAAACCTAAATAGAGGGCTGCTGCGACAAAGCGAGCAAAAGCGGTTGAAATCGCTGCTCCAGCAATACCTAATTCCGGGAAAACCCAGAAACCGGTAATTAGAAGATAGTTTCCAATAATATTTAATATATTAGCCACACCTGTGATATACATTGGAATTTTAGTGTCTCCAGCTCCTCTTAATGAGGCAGCAGAGGCAAAGGAAATAAACATAAACACCTGACCGATAGCGATATATTTTAAATATGTGGCTCCATAGGATTTAACAACAGTTGTAATATCAAAAACATTTAAGATTTGATCGGCAAAAAAGAAAGTAAATAAAGTAACTATAATACCTAATATCAGGTTTAAAGTTAAATTTTCATTCATTATTTTATTCATTCTTTTTTTGTTGCCTTCACCATAGCTGCGAGATACCATGGCAGTTGCACCTGCATTAAAAGCAGAAAAAACAAAAATCAAAGTGAAAATAATTTGATTGGCAAAGCCAACTGCTGCCAGAGCTTCTTTCCCGACAAAACGGCTGATCATGATGGTGTCTGCCATTCCTACCAGGGTATTTAGTGACATTTCCAGCATTGCCGGTAGAGCAAGCATAAAAATTGTTTTTGCTCTTTGACTGCTGTTTTTAGTTAGTTCTAATTTCATAATCTTTCATCCTTTATTTATGTAGTTGGATGTGAGAGGACATCAAAAATAATCATCCATCTCTTATCTTAGCATATAATATTATAATATAAAAGAGTGATTTTTAATTGTTTAAATTATTTCTGTATGTTAAAATTATAGATGGAGCTGAGATTATGTTGATTGTTGTTTTTTCAATATTGATTATTTTCATTGATCAATTAAGTAAATATTTAATTCGGAGTAATTTTCATAAATCATATCGATTATCAATTGTAGGAGATTATTTATATCTAACTTTTGTCAAAAATAGAGGAGCAGCTTTTGGAATTCTCAAGGGGCAGCGCATTTTTTTCGTTTTGATAACAATCTTTTTTTTAATATTTATCATTTATATTTATCAAAATGAGTTGAAACAGACAGCTGCAGTAAAAACAGCAATTGGGTTTTTATTAGGTGGGAGTATAGCTAATCTCATTGACCGGGTGCTCCTGCATTATGTGACCGATTTTATTGCTTTTAACCTATTGGATTTTTATCAGCTGCCGGTGGTCAATATTGCAGATGTTTTTATATTTTTTGGAGTTTTAATACTAATATATAACCTGCTTTTTTCGGCAGATAGAGGTGTTTAAATGGAGAAATACAGTTTAACAGTAGAAAAAAAAGATCAGGGAATGAGAATAGATAAATTTTTAGCAGCTGAGGTTGATGATTTATCCCGCTCTTATATTCAAAAATTGATTGAAAGAGGGAAAATCACTGCCAATGAAAATGCAGTTGATAAAAGTTACAAAATTGCTGCAGGGGATTTGCTAAAAATAATTATAGAAGAAAAAGAAAGTGAAATTAAAGCAGTTGAGATGGAACTGGATATAGTCTATGAAGATCAGGATATAATTGTGATTAATAAAAATTCAGATCGGGTTGTCCATCCGGCTCCAGGCCATTATGATGATACAATTGTTAATGCCCTGCTGGCACATGTGGATAATTTATCTGCAATCAATGGAGTAAAAAGACCGGGGATTGTTCACCGGCTTGATAAGGACACGTCAGGACTTTTGATAGTGGCTAAAAATGATAAAAGTCATAAAGAACTGGCCCGGCAATTTAAAAACAGAAGTGTAGAAAAGTATTATTATGCCTTAGTTGAAGGGAATCTGGCTTACGAAAAAGGAAAAATTGAGGCGCCAATTGGGAGAGATCCTAATAATCGAAAAAAAATGGCTGTTCGTAAGCACCACAGTAAAAATGCTGTCAGTCGTTTTAAAATTATTGAAGAATTTAAAGATCATACTTTAGTAGAAGTAAAAATCGAAACTGGTAGAACTCACCAGATCAGAGTTCATTTTTCCTATTTAGGTCATCCAGTGGTTGGGGATAAAAAATACGGATCTAAAAATCAGCTGGAAGCAGAAAGACAGCTTTTACATGCTAAAAAATTAATTATTAAACATCCTGATACCGGGAAAAAAATGGAGTTTGAAGCAGAACTGAAATCTGATTTTAAAGCGGTTCTGGATAAACTT
>JAXKWB010000031.1:0-18206 GCA_036172385.1 Halanaerobiales bacterium
AGATTAAAGAGGCTGCAATTAGAGCTGTAAAATGAGGCCAGACTAAAATCAGACTCTGATCAAGGGATAAAGTTGAGGGAATTGCTCCCTGCAGCTGTTCAAAACTAAGGCCTCCCAGCGTTCTAATCGAAGGGGTTAATAAAATAGTTGTTAATTCATTATATAAATAGTTGGGAGAAAGCCTCGAAAGAGCTGCTGTTAAGTTTCTTAATGCATATGGATTTGCAGCTATCGCTCTGGCAGTAATATTAACCAGCATTGAATAAAATACAGTAAAGAAAAGCCAGAAAGCAAGACTTGCCAGGGCTGAAGTTGCAGACTGCTTAAAAATAATTGAAAACAAAATTCCCAGATTAAGCCAGAAGGCAATATAGACTCCACTTAGAAACAAAAAGATAAATATCCTCAAAAATTCTCCCAGGGTAGGTGGAAGTCCAATCGAAATTAATCCTGCCCCCATGACCAAAAATCCAATTGAAAATACCAGCAAAAAGACAAGCGAAATTGCTGCTGCAAATTTACTGGTAATAAAGTAATCACGGGGGATTGGCTGGGCTAATACCCGACTAATTGTACTCTGATTTTGTTCTGAATTTACCAGATCAAAACCAAGTGCGATTCCCAGTATTGGACCGAGAAAACTGATTAGGGTCATAAAATTAGGTATCCCCCCTGCAGCTGCAGTAAACAGTTTTAGAAAGAGAAAATTATCTTCCTGGTTGATCACTGCCGCATTATTTTTAATTAAGTTTAAAATTGAATAGATGGAAGCAAAGGTAGTCAGCAAAATTAATGCTACAATTATTATAAACTTCCAGCTTTTAACGTGATCTGAAATTTCTTTATTAACCATTACCCTAAAGGAATTATTATAACCTGGCATCAACTTCACCTCCTTTAAAGTAGTGCTGATAAATTTCATCTAATAGATTTTCCTGTTCTTTAATTTCTAGAACTTCATCCAGTTCAGCAATCTTTTCAACAATTTGTTCTGAATAATCTTTGATTTTAACATTGAGGTTGATTTCTTTCTCTTCCAGCAGCTTATCTGCCAGATCTTCAATGCTTCCTTCAGCCAGCAGCTGTCCTTTAACAAAAATACCAACTCGATCACAGATTTTCTGCACCTGATTTAAAAGATGAGAAGAGAGCAGAACAGTAATTCCATTTTCTTTACTTAAACTCCTGATTAAATCTAGAAATTCATTAATCCCTGTGGGATCAATTCCTATAGTAGGCTCATCGAGAATAATTATTTCAGGATCTTTGATTAATACATCGGCCAGCCCCAGCCGCTGTCTCATACCTTTAGAATAAGTATCTACCCTGTCATCAATCACATTTTCCAGTCCTACCATTTTAATCATTTCTTCTGCTTTTTGTGCTGCAGCTGCAGCATCCAGCCCATTTAATTTTGCCGTGTAAATTAAATTTTCTTTGCCGCTGCTGTTATTATAAAATCCTACCTGATCAGGCAGATAACCGGTAAATTTTTTGACCTCAATTGAATCCCTGGTAGTATTCAGTCCTTTTATCTCTGCCAAACCGGAGCTGGGTTCAGTCAAACCCAGGAGCATTAAAATTGTTGTTGTTTTACCGGCACCATTGGGACCCAGCAGACCATAAATTTCACCCTTTTTAATGTCTAAATCCAGTCCGTTTACGGCCTTTAGATCACCATAATTTTTTGTTAATTCACTGGTAGAGATAATTGTTTCAGCCATTATTATCTCCTCCCATATTTTCTAACAAAATAAAAGATAACTGCAATTACTGCCAGAATAATTAAAATTCCTGCCCAGCCCCAGATCATAGAAGTTTTTACTGTAATTCTGAAGTTAGCCTGAGAACTAGCTTCAGGAGTATTAGCTTTTAAAGTAAGCTGATAATCACCAGCAATAGCCTGGTCACTGGCTTTTAAATCTGCAGTTATCGTTGCTGTCTCTCCCGCTTCTAATTTTGAAATTTCATCTTTCTCAAAATCAACAGACCAGTTAGATGGGGTGCGAGCATTAAGTTTAATGTCTCTTAAAGTTATAGTCCCTGTATTTTTTATTTTTAGATCAATTTTTTTGTTTTCTCCAGCTACAATTTCTCTGCTCAATCTGCCAGATGGAGTTGTTAGATTTAAACCATATTTACCTTTAATTACTGCTTCCAGATTTATTTTTTTGGAAGTTGAGCCGGAGTTTGCCTCAACTGAAAATTTGTAAGTACCCGCTTCAACATTAACTGCTGGATCAACTTTGACTGAAATTGTTTTGCTTTCGCCGGATTCAATTGTAACTGAAGTAACATAAGAACCAGCCTCTCTAAATCTAATATCCCAGCCCCGGGGAGCATCAGCTTTTAAAGCATAATGCTGTTTTTCTGCAGTTCTGTTTCGCAGTGTAGCATCATAAGTAAAGGTTGAATCAGCATATCCTTCCATATTTTTCTGATCAACTGTAAACTCAGTTTCGAAAACTCCTCTTTCAGCTATTTTAACATCTAAAGGCAGCCTAAATACCTCACCACTTTCACTTTTTGCTGTCAGGGTAAAGCCGTAATTTCCTTTTTCTATTTTCAGTGGTATATTAACTTTCAAATCAATACTTTCCTCATTTTCATCTTCAAAATTTTTTGACTTCACTGCCAGTTCTTCTATATTTTTTCCACCTGAAGTTATGGTATAATCCCAGCCATCAGGTAAATTCTGGACAGCAAAACTTAAATTTTTAATTTCACTGCTGTTGTTTATAACGTCAATATTATAATCAAGACTTTCACCCGGAGTTACCGATAACCCTGTATACGGAGTATATAAGGTTATATCACCTTCAGCTGCACTGACTGCTCCAGCAAAAACAAAAATAAAAACCATTAAAAAAAGAAGTAAATTCCCAACTCGTTTTGACAATTGAATTACCTCCTCTGATTTTAATTATTTTGATTTTGGTTCAAACTGGTTTTATTATATAATTCTTCTATAATTCCCAGGCACATACACCTAAGTATTGTCCCCCCTTTTTGGCCCTTATATTTTATCTATTAAATATTATATTAAATTAATTTGAAAATTCAATTAAAAAAAGATTAAATTTTAATTAAAAAAATTCTCCATTCCTCTATTACGGCTGAGTAGGTACCATTAAAAAGAAATGGAGAATTGATTAGGGAAAATTATAATAATCCAGTCTAACTGGATATTTTGCTTTAAATTAATTTATTTAAATCAGCTTATTAATATGAACGGCTTTCTACATTATAATTTAATGTCTAAAGTGTCTTTTACCTGTAAAGACCATTGCAATTCCCAGCTTATTACAGGCATCTATAACCTGATCATCACGAATTGAACCCCCGGGCTGAATAATTGCTTTAACACCAAGCTCAGCTGCTTTTTCTACAGCATCAGGGAAAGGGAAAAATGCATCAGATGCTACGACTCCACCTTCCTGGCGGCCTTCCGCTTTGCGGCCGGCAATAATCATCGAATCAACTCGACTCATCTGACCGGCCCCAACTCCGACAACCATCTCATCTTTGGCCATTACAATCGCATTTGATTTAACATGTTTTACTACCTTCCAGGAAAATAGAAGGTCTTCAATCTGCTTTTCAGTCGGATCCTTTTCGGTTACTAGTTCCAGATCCTGAGCAGTAGTTTGAGCTAAGTCTCTATCCTGAACTAAAAGTCCACCTGTTACCTTTTTCATACTGTAACCAGGTTTATCTCTATTGATCGAAAGTTCTCCTGTTTTTAAAATCCTCATTTTATCTGAACGCTCTTTTAAAATATCCAGTGCTTCCTCTTCATAATCAGGAGCAATAACCACTTCAATAAATTTATCCTGAACTGCGATTTCTGCTGCTGTTCCCGCATCAATTTTTCTATTAGCTGCTACTATTGAACCAAAAGCAGATAAAGGGTCACCTGCATGGGCATTAATAAAAGCATCTTTTAAATTATCAGCAGTCGCCATTCCACAGGGATTAGCATGTTTAATTACCGCTGCTGCCGGTTTGTCTTCAAATTCTTTAATCAGTTCTAATGCACCATCTGTATCGTTGATGTTATTATAGGACATTCCCTTACCGTGCAGCTGCTCAGCAGTAGAAATTGATGGTTCATGCTGCTCAGCTTCTAAGTAAAATGCAGCTTTTTGATGAGGATTTTCACCATAGCGGAGATCTTCTCTTTTGTCATAACGATCAAGCAGTGTCTCCGGCATTTCTTCTTTCTCCTCCTCCAGCACAATTTCTCCCAGGTACTTCTGGATTCTCTGATCATACTCTGCTGTATGGTGGAAGGCCTTGTAGGCAAGTTTTAATTTCTGAGTCTTAGTTAAGCCGCCATTGCCAACCTTCATTTCAGCTAAAAGCTCGTCATAATCAGCCGGATCAACCACAACTGCCACATCATTATTATTTTTGGCAGCTGAACGAATCATTGTCGGGCCTCCGATATCAATATTTTCTATTGCTTCTTCTAAAGTTACATCATCTTTAGCAATTGTTTCAGCAAAAGGGTAGAGGTTACAGACAACAAGATCAATTGGTTCAATATCCTGAGCTGCAATTTCTTCTAAATGCTGTTCATTATCCCTGACTGCTAAAATTCCGCCGTGAACAGCCGGATGCAGAGTCTTAACCCGACCATCCATCATTTCTGGAAAATTAGTTACCTGATCAATATCTGTAACTTCAATACCATTTTCCTTTAACATGCGGCCTGTACCACCAGTTGAAATTATCTCTACTCCAAATTCTTTTAAACCCTCTGCAAAATCTACAATACCTTCCTTATTTGAAACACTGATTAATGCTCTCTTAATTTTAGACAAAGTTATTTTTCCTCCTTTAGAATTTTAACTTTCCGTCCTTCAATCTTAATTTTTCCTTCTGCAATTAGTCTTACTGCCTCAGGATAAATTTTATGTTCTTCTTTTAAAATTCTGGCCGCCAGATCATCAGCACTGTCCTCTGCTTTTACTTCGACCACTGCCTGCTTGATAATTGGACCGGTATCCATCCCCTGATCGACAAAATGCACAGTACAGCCGCTGTATTTAACTCCATAATCCACAGCCTGTTTTTGAGCATCAAGTCCCTTAAAAGCAGGTAAGAGTGAGGGATGAATATTGATAATCTGATTTTTGAATTTCTGCACAAAAAGTGGTGATAAAATCCGCATGTAGCCTGCCAGAACTACGAGCTCAACTCCTGCGTTTTTTAAAAGCCCAATCAGCTCTTCTTCGTAATCAGCCTTTGTTTCAAAATGATCCGGATCAATAAATAGATGCTCTACATTCTCTCGTTCTGCTCTTTTTAAAGCACCGGCATCCTGATTATCACTGATTAAAAGTTTAACTTCTGCCGCAATGGCTCCACTTTTGATACTGTCAATAATAGATTGAAAATTTGAGCCTCTGCCTGAGGCAAAAATAGCTATTTTAAGCATTTTTACACCTTCTTTATTTTATTTCGAGAGATGTGTCTGCTGCTCCTGCTTTTATTTCACCAATCAGGCAGGCTTCTTCTCCCATATCTGCAAGTTCTTTAAGTATTTTATCTTTATCAGCTTTATCTATAACTAAAGTCATTCCAATTCCCATATTAAAGGTCCTGTACATTTCCCTTTCTGCAATCTCTCCTGCTTCCTGAATCAGCTCAAAGATTTTTTGTGGCTGCCAGCTTTCTTTTTCGATTTCAGCTTTTAGATTATCCGGTAGAATCCGCGGTAAGTTTTCAATTAAACCTCCACCGGTAATATGGGCAATTCCTTTAATTTTAAATTTATCAAGCAGTGCCAGCACAGTTTTTACATATATCTTAGTCGGTCGGAGCAGTTCTTCGCCTAAATTCTTTTCTAATCCGGCAACTTCTGCAGTATAGTCATAGCCTGCCTTTTCAAAAAGTGCTGCCCGGGCCAGAGTAAAACCATTGCTGTGCAGTCCATCTGATTTAAGACCGATCACTAAATCACCGGCATTAATTTCAGCTCCGGTAATAATCTGATCCTGGTCAACAATGCCAACTGCAAAACCAGCCAGATCATATTCTCCCGGCTGATAAAAACCTGCCATTTCGGCGGTTTCACCACCAATTAAAGCTGCTCCAGCCTGCTTACAGCCAGAAGCAATTCCCTTTACAATCTCTGCTGTTTTTTCCGGCTCCAGTTTTCCAGTTGCCAGATAGTCAAGAAAAAATAAAGGTTGAGCTCCCTGAGCTAAAATATCATTTACTGACATTGCTACTAAATCAATACCAATTGTATTGTGAAGATTCAGTTTAAAGGCCAATTTAAGTTTGGTTCCCACTCCATCTGTGCCTGAAACTAAGACCGGATTTTTATATTTGCTCAAATCAGGTTTAAAAAGCCCGCCAAATCCGCCCAATCCAGTCATCACTTCTGGACCAAAGGTTGACTGCACATCTTTTTTAATTAGTTCAACTGCCTGATTACCGGCATCAATATCGACTCCGGCTTTTCTGTAATCTAAACCCATAATTAATCCTCCTCACTTAAGTAGCGACTATCTATTGGATAATCACCATCAAAACAGGCCGTACAGAACCCAAGCTCAACTTCAGTTTTTATTGATTGAAGCATTCCCTGTTTGCTTAAGTAATAGAGGCTGTCAGCTTCAATACGTTCGCCTATTTCTGCTACAGAATTACTGCTGGCAATCAGTTCCTGCCGGCGTGAGGTATCAAGTCCAAAATAGCAGGGATGTTCAACAGGAGGTGAGGAAATTGCCATATGCACTTCTTTAGCTCCTGCTTCCTTGATCCGCCCAATAATCTGTTTACTGGTTGTTCCCCTGACAATTGAATCATCTATTAAAATCACTTTTTTATCTTTAATTATTTCTTTAATTGGTGATAGCTTTAATCTGACTTTTAAATCTCTGATCTCCTGAGTTGGCTGAATAAAAGTTCGCCCCATATAACGATTCCGTAAAATACCCTGGGCATAGGGGATGCCAGATTCTTCGGCAAATCCTAAAGCAGCTGCAATTCCCGAATCAGGTACTGGTACCACAATATCTGCTTCAACATCCATCTCCCGGGCCAGCTGTTTCCCCATTTCTTTTCGGGCCAGCAGCACATTCTGACCGGAAATATTGCTGTCAGGTCGGGCAAAATAAATATATTCAAAAACACAGAGACTGGTCTCATTTTCACCGGTGTAACGCCTGCTTTTAATTCCATCTTTGTCAATCACAACAACCTCACCTGGATTAACATCCCGCACAAATTCGGCTCCAATAATGTCAAAAGCACAGCTTTCGGAGGCTACAATATAACTGTCATCTAATTTTCCAATCGAAAGCGGTCTAAAACCGCGCGGGTCACGAATCGCAACCAGCTCATCTTTAGTCATTGCCACCAGAGAAAAACCACCTTTTAACTGATGCAGGCTCTGAACTAAAGCTTCAACTATATCATCTTCAAAAGAACGGGCCACCAGGTGAGCAATCACCTCAGTATCTAGAGTAGAATGAAAAATTGAACCATTGCTCTCCAGATTGTTTCTAAGCTCTGCTCCATTGGCCAGATTACCATTATGAGCCAGAGCCAGATCACCTTTCATACTATTGATTAAAATTGGCTGAGCATTAGCAAGCTTACTGGAACCACTGGTAGAATAACGAACATGTCCAATTGCCATCTCACCCTTTAAATTCCGAATGTCTTCTTTTTCAAAAGCACTTTCTACCAATCCCATGCTCTTATGCAGATTAAATTCTCCCTGATGATTGGCACAGATCCCTGCACTTTCCTGGCCTCTGTGCTGCAGGGCAATCAAACCAAGATAAGTTAATTCTGCAGCACTGCTTTCACCATCAGCATTAAAAATACCAAAAACTCCACATTCTTCGCTCATTTTATCTTCATTTAGCTCAGCCTGAGTTAATTCTAAATTATTCGAATCCGGCTGAACTGTATTTGCTTCTTTAGAGAAATTACAACTTTCTCTCATTAATTTTCCTCCCTTTAAATCAAAAACTTTATTTAAAATTTAATTTCATCCCTAATCAAACACTTCTGACTGGAAAAAAGCTTCTATAAAAGTTTTATTTATATTTATTTTTGAAAGAAGAATATATTTAACGACTCTATAGTTTTATTCTAATTCAACTTAATTCTGATGATTGTTTTCCTTCTGACCCAGCCGGGCGGGATGGAATAAGCTAATCAGGTAGAAGTATTATTAAATGAGATCTATTTTATTCTAAACAGGATATATCGAAAGACCAGGAATTTTAATTAATGAGTCTTGATGATGATGAGTATTAAATTGGACTGAGGGACACGATGTCCTGAACTGACCGCACAGCAGGAGGCTGTGATCGGGAAGGTAGTCCAATTAATGCGAAATTAGAATCTTAGATTCATTTTAATATTATTCTTTTCCCTGATCCAACTACCGCCAGACTGGAAATAAGCTTCTATAGTTATCTTTATATTTATTTTTTGAAAGAAGAATATATTTAACGACTCTATAGTTTTATTTCAATTCAACTTAATTCTGATGAGGAATAAATAGCACCGGAGGGCAGGACGCCCGGAGCTAATCACGCCACAGGAGGTGGCATTGATTAGGGAGTGCTATTTAAACCGAAAACAGAATTTTAGTTGAATAATAAAAGTGTAATGGAGGCAAATATATCTGATTTCAAAAATTAATAATTAAAATATCAACTCGAGTTGAAGCTTATTTCCAGTCCTGGCCGGTTATCCTCTTATACATTTCATGATAAGCCTCTTCCACATTCCCAAGATCACGACGAAAACGATCCTTATCCAGCTTTTCTTTGGTCTCACTATCCCAGAAACGGCAGGTATCAGGGGTTATTTCATCAGCAAGAACAATTTCTCCGGCTGCAGTTTTACCAAATTCCAGTTTAAAATCAACAAGGTCTACATTCCGCTCTTTTAAAAACTTTACTAAAATATCATTAATTTTATGGCCTAAAGCAATTAATCTTTCCAGTTCCTCGCGGCCGGCTAATTCTAAAAGTTCAATATGAGAAACATTGATTAAGGGATCTCCCAGGTCATCATCTTTATAATAAAATTCGATTACAGGCTGCTTAAGGGTTTCTCCCTCTTCCAGCCCGAGCCTTTTGGCCAGACTTCCAGCTGCAGCATTGCGCATTACGACTTCCAGAGGTATGATCTCTACTTTTTTGACCAGAGAGTCACGTTCATTTAGTCCTTCAATCAAATGAGTTTTAATACCCTTTTCTTCCAGCAGCTCAAAAAAGAAGTTGCTGATTTTATTATTAATCTTTCCTTTTTCTGCAATCTGACCTTTTTTCTGGCCGTCAAAGGCTGTGGCATCATCCTTAAAATGCACAATTACCTGATCATCCTGATCTGTACTAAAAATCTGCTTGGCCTTACCTTCATAGATCATTTCCTTTTTTTCCATCTTTTATAAAACCTCCGTTTTGAGATCATAATCAAACTTTTGCTGCCAGTTCTTAACTATTTTTTCTGTTTTTTCGGCGGCAATACCTGTATACTTTTCCGGTTCTAAAATTAATTCTTTCTGCTGCTCAGTAAATTTATTCCAGTAGCCCTGCAGTTCCTGACTCTGATCAACTAATTCTCTTAGAGAAAGATCTGTCGCCTGAGCCTTTAAGGTCAGCTTCCGTACTGCCTCATGGGCATCGGGATGACCGGCTGCCGCTAAAAGAATATATAAGGGTTCAGCTACAATCATTTTTTTATTCTGTTCAAAATTCTTTTTAATATTTTCCTGGTCAACCGCCATTTTGGAGCTGACCCGGGTTAAGCGAGCTGCTGCTGAAAGCAAAGCTGTTATCAGCTCCGGAATAAAGCGGGAAGAAGCTGAGTTAGTCAGATCTCGCTGATGTTCAGATAGCTGATCCATATAAACTGTGGTCATCTGGGGCATAAAGGCCTTCCAGAGACTCTTTACATTTTCATAGTTAATCGGATTCCGCTTGTGGGGCATGGTTGAAGATCCAACCTGATCTTTGCCAAAATGCTCACCAATTTCTGCAATTTCTGAACGCTGCAGCTGGCGCATATCATCGGCAAAGGCTGCCAGCACACCAAAGGTTGAAACAAGAGAGTGGATAAAATCTGTCATTGGCTCAGCCTGAACTATTTGAGTTGAATGTTCTCCCGGCTTTAAGCCCAGTTCTGCCAGAACTTCTTTTTCAAACTCCTCCGGTTCTTCAAAAAAGATACCGCTGGCATTGTAGGCTCCAACAGCTCCAGCAAACTTACCGACAAGTTTTTCTGCTTTCGCCTCAACTTCTTCTATTCTTTCTCCCAGGCGGGCCACATACTCAGCAATAGTAAAACCAAAGGTTACCGGTTCTGCATGCTGGCCGTGGGTTCGGCCGATCTGAACCCTGTCCTTTTCCCGCAGAGCAATCTCTGCCCAGCTCTGATGTAATTCTTTTAATTTAGGTATTATTAATTCCTGAGCTGCCTTCTGATAGCGGAGGGAGTTGGCTGTATCTACAATATCATAAGAAGTAGCTGTGAAGTGAATATAGGGGCGGGTTTCTTTGCTGACCTTTTTTTGAATGCAGTTAACCAGGGCTCTGATATTATGTTTTGTCTTTGCTTCCTCTTCGTAAACCTCTTCTGTAGTTAATTCTGCTATTGCCTTTTCGACTTCAGCAGGCGCCTTCTCCGGTGCCATACCTCGCTTTGCCAGCACCTTAACTAAGGCCAGCTCTACTTCTGCCTGAAACTTAATAGTTGCATTTTCGGAAAGGTATTTTCCAATCTCGTCAAAATTCTTTTTCCGCCTTGAATAACGGTGATCAAGCGGACTTATATTGGCAAAAATATCTCTAGTCTGCAAATTTTTCGCTCCTCTCAAGGTAGTCCTTGTATCCCATCTCTTCTACTTTTTCGGCTGTATCCAGTACTTTTTCTTTCATTTCTCTGCGATATTCTTTCTGTTTTTTATTTAACTCTTCGTCACTGCGGGCTAAAATCTGAACTGCCAGTAAGGCGGCATTTTTGGCCCCATTGATTGCAACAGTTGCCACTGGAACTCCAGGCGGCATCTGAACTATGGAATAAAGTGAATCAAGCCCACTCAATTTTGAAGTTTTAACTGGTACTCCAATTACAGGTACAGCTGTAACTGCTGCCACCATTCCCGGCAGATGGGCTGCACCTCCGGCTCCAGCGATAATTACATCCAGGCCTTTTTCTTCTGCAGTTTCTGCATAGTTATATAGTCTATCAGGTGTCCTGTGGGCTGAAACAACTGTCAGCTCATATTCCACCTCAAAGTGATCTAAAATTTCTGCTGCCTCTTTCATTACCGGCAGATCAGAATCACTGCCCATAATAACTCCTACTCTTGGCTTCATTAAATTTAGCCTCCTCTAATTTATCTAATCTTTTCCCTTAATTTCAATTAACTGACTGGCTTCTAAAGCCCTCTCAACAGCTTTAGCCAGACTTTCTGCTGTCACTGTCAGGTGTCCCATTTTACGTCCCGGTCGGGAAATCTGCTTTTGATAGATATGAACCTTTACTCCCTCTACTGCTAGAGCCGGCTCAAGTCCTACTACTTCAGCTTTTCCTTCTTCTCCACTTCCCAGAATATTACGCATAACTGCCGGTCTGACTAAAGTAGTGTCTCCCAGCGGCAGAGCAGTAATTGCCCTTACATGCTGTTCAAACTGAGAAGTTACACAGCCTTCAATTGTATAATGGCCTGAATTATGGGGTCTGGGTGCAATTTCATTAACTAAAAGTTCATTCTCTTCTGTCACAAACATTTCGACACAGAAAATTCCTATTCCTTCAAAAACTTGAAGCACTTCTCTGGCAAATTCTTCTGCTTTTTGCTCTAACTGAGAAGATATCTCGGCTGGAACTCTGGTTTCATACAGTATATTATCCCGATGATCATTTTCGCCAGCCGGATAAACCTTCATTTCTCCAGTTAGTCCCCGGGCTGCAATGATTGAAATTTCCTTTTTAAAGGGAATATATTTTTCTACCATCAGTGGAGTTTTTCCTGCCCCTAATTCCTGAAAAGCATCTTCCACCTCAGATTGACTGTCAATTAAGGCATTCCCTTTACCATCATAACCTCCGGTACAGCTTTTTAGCATCAGCGGATAGCCAAACTCTTGTGCAGCTTCTTTAATATCTTCCGGAACTGAAACTTTCCTGAAATCCGGAACAGCTATCTGATCCTGTTTTAAGACATTTTTTTGATGATATTTATTCTGAATAATTTCCAGGCTATGGGCTGTCGGATAAATCTTATAATCTTCAGCTTCCAGCTCTTTTAGTACTTCAACATCGATATGTTCGAATTCATAGGTTATTAGATCTGACTGCTGAGCAAGTTTTTTTATGGCCTCTCTGTCATCAAAATCAGCCGCTAGGTGCTGATCAGCAATGCTGTGAGCTGGACAATTTTTTGTCGGATCTAAAATTGTCACATAAAAACCCATTTTTTTTGCCTCTAAAATCATCATCTTACCCAGCTGACCACCACCGATAATTCCAATTTTCTGCTTTGTTTTATCTTTAAACTTCAAATTATAACCTCCCGGTTAAATTTATTTATCCAGAGCTTTTTGCCCAATATCCTTTCTGATCTGAAAGTCTGCAAAATCAATTTTTTCTACTCCACTATAGGCCCTGTCAATTACTTCCTGAAAATTTTCTCCCAGGGCTGTAACTGCCAGGACTCGACCCCCATCTGTCATGATTTTTCCGTTTTCCAGCCTGGTTCCCGCCTGAAAAACAATTATATCTTCCGCTGACTCTGCTGCTTTGATCCCTGTAATTTCCTTACCTTTTTCATATTCTATCGGATAACCGCCAGAGGCCATTACCACACAGAGAGCCTTTTGCTGCTTCCAGTTAATTTTTATCTGATCTAACTCATCCTCAATTACGGCTTCCATAACATCTACTAAATCTGTCTCTAATAAAGGTAAAACAACCTGAGCTTCGGGATCACCAAAACGCACATTATATTCTAAAACTTTTGCTTTTCCATCTTTAATCATCAGCCCAAAATAAATAATCCCCTTAAATTCTAGACCTTCACTCTGAAGAGCTTTCAGTGTAGGCTCCATAATTTCAGTTTTGAAATCTGCCTTAATTTGTCCGGTCACTACTGGAGCCGGGGCATAAGCTCCCATCCCACCTGTATTCGGGCCTTTACCTCCCTCATAGGCTGGTTTGTGGTCCTGGGAGGCAATCATGGGCACAACAGTTTGACCATCACAGAAAGCCAGGATAGTAGCTTCTTCTCCTTCTAAAAATTCTTCGATAACTACTTTTTCTCCTGCATCTCCAAATTTTTCATCTTTCATAATTGTCTCTACAGCTGCCAGTGCTTCTGCCTCTGTCTGAGCCACAATAACTCCTTTACCTGCTGCCAGACCGGAAGCCTTAACTACAATTGGTGCACCTTTTTGTTTTATATACTCTACTGCTTTATCTGCTTCTGTAAAACTCTCATATTCTGCCGTTGGAATCTTATATTTGTGCATTAACTCCTTGGAAAACGCTTTTGAACTCTCAAGTCGGGCAGCACTCTGATTGGGACCAAAAACCTTAAGTCCGTGTTCTTCAAAAAAATCAACAATTCCTGCTGCCAGCGGAGCCTCAGGTCCAACTACTGTAATATCAATTTTTTCTTTTAAGGCAAATTCTAAAAGTGCCTTTTGGTTACTTTCATCAAAATCAAGATTTTGACCATATTCTGCAGTCCCCGGATTACCAGCTGCAATATATAACTCATCTACTCTACTGCTCTGAGATAATTTCCAGGCCAGTGCATTTTCTCTTCCACCACTACCGATGAGAAGAATGTTCATTCTATCCACTCCATTTCCTTTGTCAATTCATTTACTTTAACCAGGTACAAATCAATCGATTTGAACCTGGTACCTAAAGATGTTTGCATAAAAATAGCCCAGGTAGGGAGACTCTACTTTCAATGAGTAGAACCTCCCCGCCTGGGCTTTTATCCCTTCGGTGTGATATATATATCAATATCTGTACCGCTCGGACCAGCCAGCTAAAAGCTGCGGAAACCTAGGTACACTTCCCTCATAGTCGAACAATTTACGGTGTCCGGTAGAGACTTGTGGGCCATATTCCCACTATTATATGAGGTACAAATTCAATTTTTAATTTACAATTCAATCTTAACAGATGGTATTTTTAAAGTCAAGCAGGATTTAAATGTCTTAGTATTCAGAAATAAATATACTTTATGGTTGATAGGTTCCACTCATAAATCCTTTTTGAATAATATGATCTTTCATCGTTTCTAAAAGTTCCTTTTCAGTTGCTCCTGGTTCTAATTCAAGAGCCTGATCAAGCGCATAAACAATCAGGCGGTAGGTGTGGGGCTTTTCGAAAGTGCTGCTTGGTAGAGCAGGTCCTGTATAACCAATGTCTCCAAAATCATTTTTCCCCTGATAGGCTCCATCTAATTCAGGCACCTTTTTAACATTAACCGGAATATTTTCCTGAATATTATCTATCACAGCAGGAATGTTCCAGATTAACCAGTGGGTTGACCTTTCAACTTCAGCATCATCATCAGTTAGAATAATGGCCAGAGTTTCAGCCTCATCATCCAGGTCTTCTAATCTCAAAGGAGGAGAAACATTTTCGCCGATAGAAGTATAACGGGAATCTACCTGTTTGTCATAACTAAAATCAGAAATAATCTTTAAATCTGCTCTTTCTGCACACATAATATCCCTCCTATTTATGCTAGGAAACTATTAGACAGCTTCTATATTAATTATATAAAATAATCAGAAAATTATCAAATTATATAATAATTATCGATTGATTAGTCTTTTCGAAATATTTGACACTCAAAAACATTCAAACAATGTTAAAAAACGATTAAAGATATTGAAAAAGGAAAAATAATAGTGTATAATTATTTTAAAGGAGGTATTATATATGCAAGTTTATACAACCCAGGAAGTAGCAGAAATATTGAAAATAACGCCTTCTTCTGTAATTAAATTAATAAAAAAAGAAGAGCTAAAGGCAAAAAAAATTGCCCGCAAATGGAGAATCTCTGAGAATCATCTGTCAGAATTTATGGAAACTAATTTAAATCAATAACTTTTAACCAGCCGTTGAAAATTAATGGCTGGTTTTTTTATTTATTTAAAGTAGAGGGCTGTAATCATCATTAAGCTCTTCGCCTCTGTAATTATAGTAGCTATCTTTTAAAATCCTGATTCCTCTTTTTATCTGCTTTTCATCCACAGCCGCAAAACTGAGGCGCAGATAATTAGAATATCGCTTACTGGCACTAAAAAGGTAACCTGGTGAAAAAACTAAACCTTTTTGAACAGCTATTTCATAGAGAGCCTGAGTATCCTGATCCTGTGGTAAATTAAGCCAGAAATAGAGTCCACCTTTTATCGCAAAAGTTATTTTTATTTCCTCCGGCAAGTGCCCATTTATTTGCTTCCGCATCAGTTGATATCGTTTTTGAAATAAGCTTCTCTGAAAACTAATATGTTTATCTAATAAGCCTTCTCGCAGATAATAATCAAAAGCTCTCTGCGTCAGACCTCCACTGGAAATATCAGTTGCATATTTAGCTTCCAGCACTTCAGGCAGAAGTTTTTCGGGTAAGACAATAAAAGCCAGCCTTAAACCAGGCATAAATACTTTAGAAAAACTTTTAATATAGATCACTCTTCCCTGATCATCAAATTCCTTTAAATTATTTACTCTGTCCTGATCATAATATAGATCAGATAAAATATCATCCTCTATAATATAAAAATCATATTTCTCGGCCAGCTCAAGCAGCTGCCGCTGTTTTTTTCGACTCCAGTTAACACCGGTTGGATTCTGAAAGTTCTGCATGGTGAAAAAAAACTTTATTTTATTTTTCTGCAGATAAGTTTCCATCTCCTCCAGATCAGCCCCATCCTGCTCCATCTTAATACTTTTTATCTCTGCCCGGCGAGAATTAAAAGCCTGCAGCGCCCCAAAATATGTTGGATCCTCTACTATAATTTGATCTCTATAATCTAAAAGTATTTTACTGATAATATCTATTGCCTGCTGAGCCCCCGAAACCACCTGAATCTGTTTTAAAGAAGAATTGATTCCCTGCTCCTCAAAATATTTCTTAATTGATTTCCGCAGAGGCAAAAATCCCTGGCTCTTTTGGTAAGTAAAAGCCTCACCCTGGTCCCTTTCTAAAACCTGATTAATTGCATATTTAAAGTCTGCAACTGGAAATAAATCGGTACTGGGAGCAGCACTGGCAAAATTAATACTTTCGGATAATTTAATCTGTCCGTGTTTTAACATATCTTCTCTGTTTTCAGGATAACTAAATTTTTTCTCTGGAGCCACAAAACTGCCGCTGCCAACCTTTTTGTAAATTAATTGTTCCTCTGCCAGCATGTCGTAAGCCTTAACAACTGTGGCTGGATTTACATCCACTTCTGCTGCCATTTTCCTGATTGGAGGCAGTTTGGTATCAGCTTCAAGTTCATTTTTAATTTTATCTTTTAGTTTTTTATAGAGCTGCAGATATAAAGCAGAACGGCTGTCTTCATCTAATTTAATCTCCAACATTTTCCCAACTCCTCAAAATTGTATTATTACAAAACAATTTATTTGATATTGTATTATTAATTTGACATTTTGTATTAGCTTAATTTATAATTGTATTAGTTTTTAGCTTTGAATCAGCTTATTCATTGTTATTGTATCACTACAATTTAAATTAAGCAATCAGGAGGAGAGAAGTTTATGTCAGAAAAATATCGTTTAAACAAAAATTTAGCTCAAATGTTAAAGGGTGGAGTCATCATGGATGTTACCACTGCGGAAGAGGCAAAAATTGCAGAAGAAGCAGGTGCAGTGGCGGTTATGGCCCTGGAAAAAGTTCCAGCAGATATCAGAAAAGAAGGCGGAATTGCCAGAATGTCTGACCCAGAAATGATCAAAAAAATTGTGGAAACTGTTTCCATCCCGGTAATGGCTAAAGTAAGGATCGGTCATTTTGTAGAAGCTCAGATTTTAGAAGCACTGAAGATAGATTATATTGATGAAAGTGAGGTTTTAACTCCAGCTGATGAAGCTTATCATATTGATAAACGAAAATTTGAGATTCCTTTTGTCTGTGGAGCCACCAATCTTGGTGAGGCTCTGAGAAGAATTGGAGAAGGTGCTGCCATGATTAGAACCAAGGGAGAAGCAGGAACCGGAAATGTGGTAGAAGCGGTTCGCCATCTGAGAAAAATTAATTCTCAAATTAATAATCTGACCACTCTGGGTAGTGAAGAACTGATGACTGCTGCTAAAGAGATGCAGGCCCCTTTTGAACTTGTGGAATATATAGCAGAACACGGCAAACTGCCGGTTGTTAATTTTGCCGCTGGAGGAATTGCCACACCTGCTGACGCTGCCCTGATGATGCAGCTGGGCTGTGATGGGGTTTTCGTTGGTTCTGGAATCTTCCGTTCCGGTAATCCAGCTAAAAGGGCAGAAGCAATTGTTAGAGCCACAACTCACTATCAGGATCCTCAGATTATTGCAAAAGTCTCCGAAGATCTGGGTAAAGCAATGTCCGGTATCGATGTTAATGGACTAACTGACGCCGAAAAAATGGCGGATCGGGGCTGGTAAAATGTCAATTACTGTAGGGGTTCTTGCCCTCCAGGGAGGAGTAGCTGAGCATCTAGATCATTTAAATCAAATTAAAAATGTCCAGGCTCTGGCTGTTAAAAAACCGGCAGAATTAAATTATTGTTCTGGTTTAATTATACCTGGTGGTGAAAGTACAACAATCAGAAAGTTAATTAAAGCCTATAATTTTAAGGAAGCAATCATTAAATTTAATCAGCAGCAGAAAGTTATCTGGGGCAGCTGTGCCGGCTTAATCCTGCTGGCAGCTGAAGTTGAGGGAGAAAAAGAAGAGCAGTTAGGGCTTCTGGATATTAAAGTTAAAAGAAATGCTTTTGGCAGCCAGCTTAATAGTTTTATCGAAAAAGCTGTTATTTCTGAAATTTCCGATTCGATCCAGGAACTTGTCTTTATTAGAGCTCCTTTAATTACTGGAATTGGTAAAGATGTTGAGATTCTCTATCAGAAGGAAGGTCAAATTGCAGCTGTAGAAACTAAAAACTTAATCGGAACCTCTTTTCACCCTGAACTCACAGACAGCACTGCTTTTCATC
>JAXKWB010000032.1:0-6597 GCA_036172385.1 Halanaerobiales bacterium
AGCATAAACATATTCTGTAAAAGATTCAGGACTTTTAAAGCTTTCCGCCTGGGCAAAAGGAGTTGTTAAAAATATAAACAGTACTGCTAAAAAAATTATTTTATTATTCAACAACATTTTATTATTCAACAATAGAATCAGCCTTTCTGATATAAATCAAAATAATAAGATAAAAAATAATGGCAAATAAAAGCAAAAATGATAATTCTAAGCTAAGATTGCTATTTCCGCCCTGATAAACCAGAACTTTATCCAGAGCCTGATAAAGATAATGGGTGGGAAAAAGCAGAGCTAATTTTTGAGTTAGTGGAGAAACATCTGCAACCAGAGCTGGAAAAATGATTGGAAAATAAATTACAGTAGAAATTGATCTGGAAGAAGATTGAGAGCTGCTGAAAAGACTGATGATTAATCCCAGACCGCTAAAAACAAAGGCAGCAAGGGAAACAATTAAAAATGCCAGTGATAGTCTATCAAATCCAACTGCCAGAACTCCATTTAATGCCCCCATTAAAATAGAGGTAATTAAAGTTAAAATCCAGGCAAATACAGTTTTAGCAGCTATCACCTGATAAATATTTGCTCTGCTCACAAGTAAAGCCGACAGAGTTTTATTATCCTTTTCTTCGGCTAAAGAAGCAGAAATTAACATTAAGCCAATCATAGTAATTGTCACAGTTAACCAGACCGGCAAAATAGAACTGCTGGCTTTAAAATCTGCAGCAGGTCGAAAATTAAATTGTGGGCCACTATCTAAATTATGATAGCTGGATAATATCTGGGAAATATTTTCTTTTAAAATAAAAAAATTAATCGTATTTCTGCTGTCCAGATATATTTGATAACGGTCTTCTATCTCTGCTGCCTCCGGATTATAATTGAGCGCAGCATCAATATTACCTGCAGCTGTATCCGCCTTACCAGCTTCTATCTTCTCATATTCTTCGATTTCAAAGTTTTGAAAATTATTATTGATAAATGAGATAAGTTTCTGGCTTTCCTGTCCACTTACTGCCAGCTCGAAATTACGTACCAGCTGCTGTGAACTGACCAGAGTGAACATTAATGAAGCAAAAAGCGGCAGCATAATAATCATCAAGGCAGTTCTGTTTTTTAAAGATTCTTTTAAATCTTTTTTAACTAGTAAAAGTATAATCTTTAGATTATCTATAATATTAAACATTATTACTCCCCTATTAACTTAAAATTTATTTCTCTAATTATGGTGGAAAAGAAGGAAGAAATAGAACTATTTCTCCCTTCACTCTTTTTCTCTTATGGAGCCATTTTATCAAAAAAGTAAACAACAGCCCATATTATCACAACAATTCCTACTATTTCGGCCATAAGAAAAACCCCCTTTCGGTTGCATAGATGAAATTAGGTAATTAAAGTCTATATAATCATTATTCTCTAAAAACTACCATTATCCTTTTTAATTGATAGAACTTTTAAACGAATAATTAGTCTATTTTTTCGCTATACTTTTTGGAATATGTTATAATATTAGCCGGAGGTTGAATAAAAAGTGAAAAAATTACTGAAAATATTTTTGATATTTTTTAAAATTGGATCATTTACCTTTGGTGGTGGTTATGCAATGCTGCCAATAATTAAAAAAGAGCTGGTAGATAATCTAGGCTGGATCAAAGAAAATGATATCTACAATTATTATGCAATTGGACAGAGCACTCCCGGTATCATAGCGGTTAATACTGCAACCATGACCGGCTACAGCCTCAGCGGTGTTAAAGGTGCTCTGGCAGCAACTTCTGGTTTTATTATGCCCTCACTTATTATTATAACTCTTATTGCTTCATTTTTTAAGCGTTTTCAGCAAATTAATCTTTTTCAGCATGCTTTTGCAGCTATTCAGGTTGCAGTAGTGGCCTTAATTATTGATATAGTAATTAAAATGTGGCGGAAATCAGATAAAAGTAAAATTAGTTTGCTCATATTTCTACTTGCCTTTATACTGCTGGCAGCCTTTAATCTATCCCCTGTTTTTGTTATTCTGGGATCTGCAGCAGCCGGCATTTTAATCCAATATTATCGAGGTAATCTCCAGACAGCCTATCATAACTATCAAAAACAGAATCAGGAAAGTGATAAATAATGATTTATCTTATTTTATTTTTAGAGTTTTTTAAAGTTGGTCTGTTTGCTCTGGGAGGTGGACTGGCTGCTCTTCCCTTTTTACAGGATTTAATTGTAAAATACGGCTGGATGTCCGCTGCAGAACTGCTGAATATGATTGCCATTTCGGAATCAACTCCAGGCGCGATTGGGATTAATACAGCTACCTTTATTGGTAACAATACTGCTGGAATTACTGGTGGAATAATTGCTACAGCTGGACTTGCAGCCCCATCAATTATTATAATTACGATTATTGCCCATTATTTTGAAAGCTTTAATCAACATCCCCTCGTCAAATCTGCATTTAGCGGTATAAGACCTGCAGTGGCCGGATTAATTGCCTCAGCCGCTTTTGAGCTGGCACGGGGAGGAATTTTTAATTTAAACAATTTGCAGTTTAATAATAATCTGCTTCACTTTTTTGATTTTAAATCACTATTACTATTAGTTATTATTTTTACAGCAATTCGAAAATTTAAAAAACACCCCATATTTTACATAATGGCAGCAGCACTGATCGGTATTATTTTTAAATTTTAATCTCTTTTCAAAAATTATTGTTTCTTTTAAACTTGCAGACAATAATTTTTTATATTATAATTGGTATAGACCACATGTTGTATATTCCTATTTAGGAGGCGAAAATTATGCAGGAAATTAATAAAAATAGTCCTCTACCCCTTTATTATCAGCTCAAAGAAAGCATTCTAACTGCAGTCAAAACCAAAGAGTTTGAGGTAGGAGATCGGCTGCCCTCGGAAAGGGAATTAGCTGAATATCATGATATAAGTCGGATGACTGTTAAAAAAGCAGTTGATATCCTGGTTGATAATGGCTATCTAATTAGAAAACAGGGGAGCGGCACCTTTGTCAGTGATTATCAGCAGAGCTGCAGTATTTCTCCTCTTTTGAGTTTTACTAAAGAAATGGAGAAAAAAGGCTTAAACTATACTACAAGAATTTTAAATTTCGCTGAAATTAAAGATAAAAAGGCAGCTGTAAAAATGAATTTAAATCCTGAAGCCCCTCTTTTCAGGCTGGAACGACTCAGGTTAATAGAAAATAAACCTTTTCTGCTGGAAAACACTTATTTAACTGTAGATCATTTTAGAGATTTAAAAAAAGATGAATTAGAGAACAATTCCCTGTTTAAGATTATAAAAGATAAATATAATATTCAGCTGAGGAAGGCAGAAGCAGAAGTTGAAGCAGTAATTTTGGACGCCGGTATTGCAGATAAAATGCAGGTCAAAAAGGGGATGCTGGGGCTCTACTTTGAACAGATCAGTAAAAATGAAAATGCAGAAATAATAGAGTATACCTCAGCTTATTACAGAAATGATAACTACAAATTTAAATTTACTTTTGATTTAGATTAATTTTAAAACTAATAAAAGGATGTGTAAAAATGAGAATTATTGTAGAAAATGATTATCAGGCAATGAGTAAAAAAGCTGCTCTGATGGTAGCAAGTCAAGTTACTTTAAAACCAGATAGTAATCTGGGACTGGCTACAGGAGGAACTCCACTGGGAATGTATGATAATTTAATTGAAATGTATCGAAATGATAAAATAGATTTTAGTGAGGTCCAGACTTTTAATCTGGATGAATACTGTGGACTTAAAGCAGATCATCCCAACAGTTATCACCATTATATGTTTGAGAATTTATTTGATGAGATAAATATTGAGAAAGAAAATATCCATATCCCAGATGGAGCTGCAGAAGATTACAGGCAGGAATGTAGAGAGTACGAAAAGTCTATTAAAGAAGCCCGGGGGATCGATCTACAGATTCTGGGTATTGGTTCAAATGGACATATAGGTTTTAATGAACCTGCTGAAAACTTAAATGTATCAACCGAGATAGTGGATTTAACTGAAGAAACTATTGAGGCCAACAGCCGCTATTTTAAAAGTAAAGACAAAGTCCCCAGAAAAGCGATTTCTATGGGCATGGCGACTATCTTAAAGGCAGATAGGATTGTTCTGCTGGCAAGTGGAGAAAACAAAGCTGAGGCAATCAAGAAAACTGTCAGCGGTAAAATTTCAACCCAGGTTCCCGCTACCTTACTGCAGACACATCCAGAAATTACTATCTTACTCGATCAAAAAGCCGCCTCCTTAATTAATAAAGACGAATTATCAGCCGATTGTCACTTCGAAATCTGTAAGTAAAAATTCGGGAAAAGATTCGATAAAATCAAGATATTTATCCATCAGACTCTGCAGCTGCTTATAATCACTCCCAACTGCAGCTACTCCAAGTACAGCAGTCTGAATATAATCCTGAGCATCTACCTCTGCTGCAGCAAGATTAAATCTATTTTTACTCTTCTGCAGCAGGCTTTTTATTATCTGCCGCTTATCTTTTAAAGTCGCCGCTCCTGGTAAGTATAATTTAATTTCACAGCTCGCAATTAACATCATTTAATTCTCCTTTTTAGAATTAATTTTGTCGTTATATTAAATTAATTTACTCATCATTTAAATTTTTTGATTTAATTTCAGAACTGATTTGTTGAATCATTTCAGAATTACTATCTGATTTTGTTTGAGAACCAAAATGAATTGTTTGAGTTGGGAAAGCAAAACTAACTCCCAGTTCTTCAAGTTTTTCTTTTAAGTTAAAATTGATCTGCTGCTGAATATCCATATACAGTTTATAATCACTATCTTTAACATAATAAACCACCTGAAATAACAAACTGGAAGCTGCAAATTCGGTAAAGTGAGCCCGATCAAATTCTGTATTATCAAGGGATCTAATAATATCTTCGACTATTGCAGGTACTTTTTTTAATTTCTCCAGTGAAGTATCATAGGTCAGGCCAAAACTAAAGTTAATTCTTCTCTGTTTCATCCTTTTGTAATTATTAATCCGCGAATTAACAAGGTCAGTATTAGAAATAATCAGCTGTTCTCCACTTAAACTTCTAATCCTGGTTGATTTTACTCCGATATGTTCAATTGTTCCTCTGTACTCCCCTGTAATAATGAAATCACCGATATCAAAAGGTTTATCAAAAAAGATAGTAAAATAATTAAAGAGATCAGTTAAAATATTCTGGGCAGCAAAGGCAATTGCAACACCACCAATTCCAAGTCCGGTTATCAGACCTGTAATTTGAATATCTAAATTATCTAAAACAAATAAAAATGCAATTATCCAGACAATAATCTTTGCTAAAAAAAGTGAAATAGTTAAAACCTTTTGCTGTTCTTCACTTCTCTGTTTTTTTGCCCAGTATTTTTTTAAACTGTAAGTAATAATATCAAGAGCAGCTAAAACAACAAAAATAACTGTTAAGATCATTAATGTCAGGTTGATAACATTGTCAATCTGAGTACTCGTCTCAAGTTCTTTAAAAGCTAAATAAAGAGTAAAGAGGTAGAGCAAAGGGTATATTCTCTTTTTTATTGTTTTTTTTAATAAAACTGAAAAAGAACGCGAAAATCTGCCCACAAATAAATTCATCTTCTCCAGCAAAAATTTATCGAAAATTTTCACTATAAAAATCACTGTAAATAAAAATAATAGCGCTAAAACATAATTTCCAATACTATTATTTAATAATATTGTCCCGAGTCCAATTTCCTGCATCAAACTTCCTCCTTTATCTGATATCAGCTGCAGTTTTGGTTTTTTTCTTTTCCTCATACATTTCACGATCTGCCTGATTGATAAGTTGATCCAAACTTTTTTGATAGTCAGGACTGTATTCAGCAGTTCCATGACTGGCCGAAATTTCATAATCTTTTTCATTGGCTGCCGCAGCCTGTTTAAATTTTTCTTTTATTCTTAACCAAATTTTTTCTGCAGACTCCTTATTACTCTGGGTCAAAATCAGCAAAAAATTCATCTCCTCCAAGCCTGACTACCTTATCATTACGCCTCAGGGAGTGCTGTAAAATATCACTGATTTTCTGCAGCAGCTCATCCCCTTCCTGATGGCCAAAGTTATCATTAACCAGTTTAAGGTCGTTGACATCAATAAAAATTACTGAAAGAACATCATCAGCTGCCTCAGCTAATTTCATTTCTTCCTTAAGGTAATCAAGTCCTGCCCTTCTATTTAAAACTTCGGTTAATCTATCAGTAGAAGCATATTTCTTTAATCGTTTTTCCATATCTTTGCGCTGACTGATTTCCCGAAAAATAATAACTTTCCCCCTGGTTTTTTCAACAAAAGCTGCTGAAAATTCAATGGGAAAACAGCTGGCAGTTTTAGAAGTTAAAACAGCTTCCTGATTATTTATTTCTCCTTTTTCTAGCAGTAATTCTGAGAGATTATTTTTCAACTCTTCAACTTCATTTTCATTAATTTGATCCGAAACAATGTCCAAATCAGGACTGCAGGTTTTTTCAAGTGAAATTTTAAAAACTTCTGTACACTTTTTACCTGCCGCCTCTTTTTGGGACCAGCCCAGCATTTCTTCGGCTTTAGCATTTAGAT
>JAXKWB010000033.1:0-5645 GCA_036172385.1 Halanaerobiales bacterium
GGATTCTTTCAATTTTTTAGGATAAACTTTTCTTGGCATTGTAATTCTCCTTAGGTTTTATTGTCGTTACTCTATTATACACAGATTTTGTGCCTCACGACAACTAGCCTAACACATAGGGAAAGTGCAAACTATTTTTAGATGAAGATAGAATTAAATATGATTTATCTAGTGACATAAGTGTTTGATATTATAAAATTAAATCGGAAAAATAGTAAAAAAATTAAGTGGAGGTATTAATTATGAAAAGAAAAGTTTTAGTATTATTGTTAGCGGCATTTTTAGTTGCTGGGATTTCTTCTGTTTCTCTGGCTCAGGTTCCAGGATACTGGGATATTAAAGGAGCAGTTGATATTGGTGGAGAAATAGATATTGATGGCCTTGGAGATGACGATGTTGATAGCGGTTTCACCCTTGTTGGAGAATATAAGATTCCACAAACAGTTCAGTGGACTCTTGGCGCTGGAGTTCAGTATCAATTAGATAGAGAAATTGATAATGGAAGTAATAGAGACTTTAACTTTGTACCTATTTATGCTCTGGCCCATTATAATATGCAGAACAGTCCCTATTATTTTCTTGGTCATTTAGGTTATAACAGTTTTGATATGGATAGCACTGGCGATACTTCTGGTGGTATGTATTATGCAGTAGGTGCCGGTATGGATTTAGCCAGTAATATGAGTGCCGAAGTTATGTACTCAGTCAATAATGGTGAAGCAGAAATTAGTGGTTCAGATCGGGATGTAGACTATTCTAAACTTACTGTTTCTCTGGGCTATCAATTTTAATGACAACTTATAAAAAAGGCCAGATACAGCTTTGCCCAAAATAATTAAACTAGCTCAGCTTTTAAGCTGGGCTTTTTATTATGGCTTTTTATTTAAATAATCAAAAAAATATGATATAATTAAAAAGAATAAAATAAATAAAAAAGAAGGGGTAACATAGTGGCAGATCGCAAAGAAGAAATTATTCAGGCGGGAATAGAAGTCTTTGCAGCCAGGGGCTATTATAATACACACATAGCCGAAATAGTAGAAAAAGTTGGTATTGCAAAGGGGACATTTTATTTATATTTTAACAGCAAGAAGGATCTTTTTATTTCTCTGATAAAAAGGCATGAAGAAATATTTTTAGAAGTATTTGATAATTATACTTTTGAGACAGACAATAAAGATTTAAAAATATTTTTTGAAGAAATGTTACTTAATTTTTTTAAGCTTTATAAAAAGCATGAAAACCTTTCTATAATTATTTTAAGAGAAGCAGTGGCTGTAAATGAAGAATTTGGAGATGAATTCGAAAAAATGGAAGCAAAACGCTTCCAGCGCTTAAATAGTTTATATCAATTTTTGTTAGAAAATGATTACATCTCAAAAAATATTGACTTTGATTATTTTGCCTGTACTTTTGTTGGAATTATGGAAAGTATAGTAATGAGGAGACTTATTTTAAGTGAGAAAGATTTTGATATTGAGGAAGCAGCAGCTAAAATCAGTAATTATTTAAATAAAGCAATAAGTTAATGATTATTTTATTATCTGGAGGGATTAATAATGAAAGAAAGATTTAATGCATTAGAAGTAATGGAAATGGCAAAAGATATTGAGATAAGAGGAAAAAAGTTTTATTTAAAACATGCCGAAGCAACAGAAAATAGAGATTTAAGGGAACTTTTTAAAAGATTAGCTCAGGATGAGCAGGATCATTACGAAAAATTTGTAGCCTTAACTGAGGAACTGCGCGAGGGAAAAGATGACGCGGATTATCTTTATGAAGAGGATGTAAGTGCATATTTTAATTATCTGGTTGAGTACTCCATCTTTCCGAAGGATGACAGTGAAGAATCAATTGAAGCTTTAAATGATGTAGAAAAAGCTTTAAAACTGGCCATTCAGGCTGAAAAAGACTCAATTTTATTTTATCGTGAAATGTGTGATTACAATGAAGGTAAAACTATCGAGGCTGTTAATCAGCTGATTGAAGAAGAAAAAGAACATTTAAGAGCACTCGGCAAATATATTCAGGAATATGGCCAAAAATAAAAAAGAATTAGAAGTTATTAAAGATAATCAATCTAATAATTCACATTACATTTATGTAGTTGAATGCAGTGATGGCAGTCTTTATACAGGCTATACCACTGATATAGAGCGGCGGCTGGAAGAACATAATGCTGGAGTAGGAGCTAAATATACACGGGGACGCATTCCGGTCAAGCTTCGCCATCAGGAGTCCTTTAAAAGCCGCAGTCTGGCCCAGAAAAGAGAATATGAAATCAAGCAGCTCCCCCGCAGGAAAAAGGAGGAGCTGATAGATTAAAATTCTCCTAAAAAGCGGGGTTCGACTTCAAGTTGGACACCGCTTATTTTATAAACTTCTGCTTTAACTTTTTCAATTAAATTGACTATATCTTCCGCTGTGGCATTATCTTTATTGACTATAAAGCCTGCATGTTTAGTAGAAACCTGAGCTCCACCAATTTGAAAACCCTTCATTTTCGCCTTTTCGATCAGGGGACCTGTATAATGTCCTGGAGGTCTTTTGAAAATACTGCCGGCACTTGGTAAGTCCATCGGCTGTTTGCTCCAGCGTTTATTATGCAGTTCATCCATTTTTGTTCTGATTAATTTTTTCTCCGACCTATTAAGTTTGATTGTAACATTGACTGCAGCCCAGTCTGGATCCTCTTTTTGCAAAATGCTTGTTCTATATTCAAGTTTTAACTCAGACTTATTGAGTTCTATTAATTTGCCCCTTTTATTTATAAATTGAGCTTTAACAATCACATCTTTCATTTCTCCACCGTAGGCGCCGGCATTCATGTAAAGTGCTCCTCCCAGTGAACCCGGGATTCCGGCTGCAAATTCAAAACCAGAGAGAGAATTTTCGTAGGCCAGATCGGCAATTTCTTTAAGTTCCAGTCCACATTCGGCAGTGATCTGCCTGCCTTCAACTTGATAGTGATTTAAACTGCCGGTGTAAATAATAATACCGCGATAACCTTTATCGGAAATAATTAAATTACTCCCTTTTCCTAGAATGAAATAGGGAATATTTGAATTAACAATTAACGGCATTAATTCTTTTAAAGCGGGGACTTTCTCCGGTATCAGGAAAAGATCTGCAGGTCCTCCAACCTTAAAACTTGCAAATTCAGCTAAACTTTTATTTTTTTCTACCTTAAGGTAGTTTATTTTCTTCAGTTTATTTGTTAAACTATTTATATCAGAGAGTGTTTTCATTTTAGATGCTCCTTTGAAATTTAATATTCTGTTAAAGTTAAAGAATTAATTTTAAGTACAATCTAATAATATAATATGTTAAAAGCGAATAAAAATCAATTTTATGAAGTTTATTTTCTGTTTGATGTAGAAGCCAAGCTTAATTTGGGGGGTAAAAATGAAATATAAAGAGATTTTACTGCGGGAGATAGAAAGTCGGCCGGATCAGGTTAGACAAAATTTTTCGGAAGCAAGAATAGACAGCCTGGCAAAATCGATTGCAGAAGTGGGGCAGCTGCAGCCGATTGTGGTTCAAAAAAAGGAAGATCATTATCTTTTAATTGCAGGGGAAAGAAGACTGAGGGCTGTTAAAAAGGATGAACAGGAAAAAATAGCAGCTGTAATTCTGGAAGCTGAAGTCTCACCGGAGAAATTCAGGCAGATTCAACTGATTGAAAACCTGCAGAGGCAGGACTTAAATCCCCTGGAAAGAGCAACTTCAATTAATAAATTTATGGAGGCTAATAACCTGAGTAAAAAAGATGCAGCTGAAAAACTCGGAGTGGCCAGAACAACTTTGACCCTCTGGCTGAACATTCTGGAGATGAAGGAAAAATATCAAAAAGAAGTTTTAAAAGAAGACTCTCCGATAACTTTCTCCCCTTTGAGTCTGGCTCATGCTTTATCTTCAAAAACCGGGGATCCCAGCAAAGCCAATCAGCTGCTGGATGCAGTAATCAAACATAATTTAAGCCGGAAGGAAACACAGGCTGTGATCGATTTGTTTTATAAGTATCTTCATCTACCAGTGGAAGAAGCGGTTTCGGCTGTACTTTTAAAGCGGGATAGAATGAAAATGAAAGAGTACTGGGATGACGATAGCAGTAAGAATTCCCATAATCCAGTTCGCAAATTATTTCGGTCATTTAGTAATATCAATGATAATCTGGAGGAGTATATGGAAGAAGAAGGCGACCTTCCAGAAGAGGATAGGGAAGAGCTGCTGGATGAATTTTTATATCTCTATCAGATAATGGGAATTTTAATTCCGGATTTAAAAGACAAATCTTTAGAGTCCTTAGTTACAGATATTAAGACTCAGGCTAAATAAAGTGTTTTCATTAAGTTAATTTAAATTTTATAATAAAATAAGTCTGACGTCTAACAATATAAATATTAAAAATTTAGGGGTGGTATTTTGAAAAAGTTTAATCGAGTGATTTTGATGGTAATGGATAGTGTTGGGATTGGAGAACTTCCAGATGCAGGGGAATATGGAGATCAGGGAGCTGCGACGCTGCAGAATATTGCAGCTGAGTTAGGTGGACTTGAGCTGCCAAATTTAGAGAAATTGGGTCTGGGAAAGATAGAGCCTATTCAGGGTCTTGATTCTGAACTTGAGGCTGAGGGAGCTTATGGAAAAGCAGCAGAAAAATCAAAAGGCAAAGATACTACTACCGGACACTGGGAGATTGCTGGCCTGATTTCAGAACAGCCTTTTCCTACCTATCCAGATGGCTTTCCAGCTGAGGTAATGGATCAGTTCCAGAAGGCAATTGGAAAAGATACCCTGGGTAATAAGCCTGCCTCAGGCACAGTAATAATCGAAGAACTTGGCCAGAAGCATCTGGAAACAGGAAAACCAATTGTTTATACATCTGCAGATAGTGTCTTTCAGATAGCAGCTCACGAAGATGTGATTTCAATTGATGAGCTTTATAATTATTGTAAAAAGGCCAGAAAAATTTTACAGGGTGAGCATGCAGTTGCCAGAGTTATTGCCCGTCCATTCTTGGGAGAACCGGGTAACTTTGAGCGGACAGAAAGAAGAAAAGACTTTTCTCTAACACCACCGGAGCCGACTGTTTTAAATCAGCTTCAGGATAATGATCTGGAAGTAAATGCTGTTGGTAAAATTACATATATTTTTAAGCACAGCGGAATTTCTAATTCTATAACTACTTCCAATAATATGGCCGGTATTGATATGACTATAGAGTTACTGGATCAGAGTCAAGAAGGATTGATTTTTACTAATCTGGTTGACTTTGATCAGAACTACGGTCACCGCCGGAATATTGAAGGTTATGCAGCTGCTCTTAAAGACTTTGATCAGAGAATTCCAGAAATCAAAGCTGCCATGAAAAATGATGACCTGTTGATAATTACTGCAGATCACGGCTGTGATCCAACTCATGCGGGCACTGATCATACCAGAGAATATATTCCTTTACTGGTTTATGGAAAAGATATTAATAAAAATACAAGCTTAGGTGTTAGAGATAGCTTTAGCGATATTGCTGCAACAATTGCTGCTGTTTTTGATATTGATCAGCTAAAAAATGGAAAAAGTTTTTTGAATTTAATAGTTGATTAAAGACTTTTTATTTAAATTATTACGGGAGATCTTTGTTTTCA
>JAXKWB010000034.1:0-11560 GCA_036172385.1 Halanaerobiales bacterium
AAATTCTCAGCAGGCTCGATCTGCCGCCATTTTATTTTATTCTTTCTAAAGTAATTTATTTTAATTTAAAAGGAGATTTTATCGGCAGAGAAATGGCTGAAAACGAACGCTCATTTAAAGAGAGATCACTAATCATCGGTGAATTCTTCTCTTACCTTCATCATGATAATTATCGGGTTAAAAAAACTGCAGCTAATATTCTGGCAGGATTTAAAGACCCGCTCTGCCTTATTCCAATTAAAAATATACTCATACAGAGAGAAAAATTTACGGACAGTCACCTGCTTTATTTCTTATTAGACATCTTGAGCGTTTTTGATGAGCAGGCAGCTGATTTCTCTGAGCTGCTTAAAAAAATCATTAGAAAAAATAGTGATCAGTGGTTAAAATATCATGCTCTCAAAGCATATCAAAGCACTGCATATAATGATCGGGATTATCAAAAATTTAAAGCTGAGATCAGAGAAAACGAAAGAGAGCCTGTTACTCTAGCTCTTAAGGATTAATAATTTCTTTTACTCGGCCAACAACGCCGCTTTCCAGCATTACCTTAATTCCATGTGGATGCTGAGCTGAATTAGTTAGTATTCTTTTTACTACTCCTTCAGTCAGTTTTCCACTTCTCTGATCTTTTTTCTGAACTACCTTTACAGCAGCTCCTTTTTTTATGTTTTTTCTTAGATTACCGTCCATTTAAACACCACCTTTCGCTAGTTATCTTTTCTGATTTAAGTTTATTTATCTACGATAATATTGATTATATCATCTCTGCCTTTCTTTTTCATGCTCTAATGCTGTTCTATATTTTAAGATCATAAAGCAAAAGTGCTCTTTACCTCTTTTGATTAAGGTTAAGAGCACTTTTTTGAAATTATACTTGTGTTATTATATCTTACTGTTTCTAAACAGCTGGTGATGGAATTATTACTTCTCTATCTTCTTTATTTATTTCTTCTTCGTTGATTATTAAATCATTAATGTCAAAATCATTATCATCATATTTATTGTCAAAAATTAAATTAAAATTGTATAAAATTTGATTTATTTCTAGTATTTCCTCTAACTCTTGATAAGAATCATAGTTTAACCTAAAGCTAATACCAAAATTCGTATTTTTAATTGTATTTCCACTTATCACTATATTGTCAAAATCAGCTCTTTGGGTGTAATCATTAGAAAAATCCTGAATATAAATCGAACTATTAGAACTTGGACTGCCACCTTCATTCAAATAAAAGCCAGCAATAGTATTACCCTTTATTTTTATTTGATTATCTAGTCCGGAATAAGAATTATTAATCTTTATACCAACTGCAGAAAATATAGCAGCAATTTCAAGCTTCAATTCATTATTCTCAATTAATATTTCATCATGTCCAGATAATGCAATTCCTGTTACATTATCAGGATTCTCAGCTATAAAGTTTATTCTATTATTGTTAATTATCATGTAATCATCACTAACTGCTTCAGTTCCATTATCAACAGCATCTGGACTAAAAGAATTCATATCAGATACAGCAATTCCCTCAGCAGATTTAATATTAAAATTAATACCAGATACTATATTATTATCACTTAGTAATACTGCAGTTTTTGGTATTGGAGAAAAACCTGAATAAGCTGAATATTCTACAGCAGCTGGATCAACCTCAGGTGTAAACTTCACTGTTTCACCATTAATAGGATTTTCTATCAGAGCATGACCATCTTTATTACTTGAAATTAACTGTTGATAAGGATTCAAGAAAATTATTTCTTGTCCTGTTTCTCCACCATTATCTAAAACAATATCATCATCTTTTCCACTTAGTATAATAATATCTCCCTCATTAGTAAAATTACTTGGTAATTCTGCTTGCTCATCATAATTATAATCCATAAACTCATCTATACTAAATGGATTTTCTTTGCTTCCATCTGGATTTTCACTACCATCTTGAGTTACATACCATACCTGAACATTCTCTACTCCATCTGCTGGATTTTCCACAGGTACTTCTTCTACAGATGAGCTCTCTTCATTAACACTTTCACCTACAACAACATCTAAATCTCTTTCAGGCTGTTCAGTCATTCTTGCTTCTATTATCTCTGCAGGGCCTGCTTCAGCTTCTGATTCTGCTGTTTCACCTTCACCAAATGGAATTGAAACTGCGAAAGTAGCTTCTGTTTCACTACCCCGCATATTATCATCCCTCCACTGGGCTCCAATCTTCCAGGTGATTTTATCTCTATCACCAAACTGCTTATCTATTCTTATTTGTCTACCTGTAATTGTGGGAGTATCACTCTCAAAAAACCTAAATAGTTTAGCATAGATACCTATATTTTTAAATATAGTCTCGGTTTCTGTAAATCTTTTACCTAACTCAATATCTAAACCGTTCATCGACTTATAATAAACTTCATTTCCAGAGGTATATACAAGAACCTGATCTTCTGGTCTAACTTTAAAAGAAGAACCACCTGCTGTAGAACCTGGTGCCAGCACCTGATCATCATCAGTAATATAGCCATTTAATCTAAAGTCCCACTGATCAGTTAATATTTCACCACCAACTGTCCACATATCCCAGTAGTGATCATATTCTTCTCTGCGGTCCTTATAAGTATAGATACCAGCAATAGTATTTTCAGCTGTATCAATCTTCTTTCTGTAGCCAAGACCTAAATTCCATTCATCAACATTATCTTCACTCATCCTGTATCTAAAATCTGTAAACCAGAGTGAATCTTCAGTATTTCTAAATGGATATAAAACACCTGCCTGACCAATAAAATCATCACCAGTTATACCATTAAAATTTAGGCGAGTCTGTCTGTTTAAATCTTCTGCAAATATGTTAGCACTAAAAAATAGTAAAATTGAAATAGTTAAAATAGTAATTAAATTTAGTCTTTTTTTCATTTTAGATTGACTCCTCCTCAATTATATTTCTTTATATAATAACAAATCAATCTAAAAGTTTTCTAAAAAATAATTTTCATGGGAAATTACTAAATATAAATATTGCTAATTAGAACAGATTAAACAGCTCAGCCTCTCTTTAATTCATTTTTAAAGAAAAGAAAGGTCGAGTAGACGGGGCTACACAGCCCCAACCCCTCTACAAAACCGTACATGCCATATTATGGCATACGGCTTTTCACTCTATCCTTTACTTAAATAACACGACCCAATACCTGATTTGAAAATATCTACCTTAATTCTTGGTCTTTTCAACTTGAATTTACTAAGAAACTTCTGAAACTTACCCCAGTTGAAGCTTTTCCTCTGACTACGTCTATTTAGCCACTTAAACCTGGCGCACTACCAGGTACCTACAATTAGCAACAATAATCTACATCAATCACTCTTCAGCCAAAACCTCATTGATCTGCTGATAATTATCAGGTGTAGCCAGATCCTGCCAGTAGCTGATCGTTTTATAGGAAGCTACATTATGTCCATCTTTTATCATCAAGTTAACTGCACCTGGGAGTTCATATTCTCCTCTTTCGGATTTTGATAATTTTTTTAAATACTTAAAAATCAGAGGAGAAAATATAAATATGCCGGCACTGTTCCAGTGGGTGCTGGATCTTCCAGCTTCAGGTTTTTCCACTATTCTTTTTACCATACCCTGCTCATCCAGGTAAACCGCTCCACCTGAACTAGGGTCTTTAACCCAGTTTAATGATAAAACTGCTTCCACATGTCTTTTCTGCATTTTCTCGGCAGCCTCATTAATTTTGTCTGTCTGCTGACTTTTGGTGCGGGCTTGAAGCTGGCCCGTTTCTACTGCTTGATCTCTGCTTAAAAGATAATTAGAGAACTTGTACTTCTCATAAAGATTGCGGTAATTATCTTCAGCTAAAATAATATCACCAAAAGAAAGCATAAAACTATCTTTTACCAGATCCTCTGCCAGAGAAAGAGCATAAGCTGTCCCGTATTTATCGAGGCTCTGCTCTAAATATTCAATTTCAACCCCGAGTGAGCTGCCATCTCCAAGCTCTGCCCGGATCTGCTCCCCTTTATAACCGATCACAATTATTATTTCATCGATTGCTGCTTTTTTCATACCTGAAATGATATGCTCAAGTGGAGATCTGCCTCCAACCTTTAAAAGCACCTTTGGCTTATCTTCACTCAATTCCTGCATTCTTGTTCCTTTTCCTGCTGCAAGTATAACACCTTTCATTACAATTCACCATCCAGCTTTAATTTTTCGTCTTCTTTGATCAGTTTGATTACTGCATCTATTTCCGCCTGATTGTTCATCTCCATAAAAATTCTGATCAGTGGTTCTGTCCCGGAAAATCTAATTGAAAGCCAGGTACCATCTTTAAAATAAAATTTGACTCCATCTAAATATGAAACTTCTTTAAGCCCCTTTTTTAAATACATCTTTCCCAGATCAAGTTTTGCCAGCTCGGTATCCAATTCAGCCTGCTGTGCATTATTTAATCCTTTTTTTATCTCTTTTTCTAAATCTGATTTGATAATCTCTGCAGCTGCCAGTTCTTCAAAATTTGGAACATATTTTTCTTTAAACAGTAGATTATATAACCTTCTTTTATCCTCTTCCTGGTAAGGAATATTGATACCATGAAATTTTAAATAGCCAAATTTATCATGGATCTCATCCAGCAGTTCACTCAGTGTTTTCCCTGTCTTAGCAAGCATTTCTACTGAAAAAAGTGCAGCCTGAATACCGTCCTTACCATTTATCTTGCCTCTTAGTTTAAGGCCACCACTGCTTTCACCTCCGAAAAGGAGATCTTCTTCCTCCATCTTCGCAGAAATATTTTTAAAGCCAACAGGTACTTCAAAGTGTTTTTCACCATAGGCTTCGGCTATTCTGTCCAGGATATGGGTAGTTGTCAGATTCCTAACAACTCCTCCTTTTTCACCTCTGTACTCAAGAAAATAGTAATAGAGGAGGATCAGTATTTCATTTGCATCGACAAATTCTCCGCGGTCATCGTAAAGTCCCAATCTATCTGAATCCCCATCAGTTGCAATTCCGAGGTGATAATCTTCATTTTTTATTTGATATTCCATATCCTGCAGACTTGATTGAATCGGAGAGGGCATCTGGGTACCGAACATTGTATCCCGATAATCATTAATCGTATCAACTGAACAGCGCATTGATGCCAGACAGATCATCATAATATCCCTGGAAACCCCATACATCGGGTTGAATAATATCTGCAGGTTCTTCTCCGAAATCGCCTCAACATCAACCTGTTCTAATAGAAAATTTATATAGCTATTCTTATTTGTATAATACTTAATCTTTCCTTGCCTGATCAAACTGAAGAATTCTCCATGTTTAACTGGCTCATAGGAAATTTCTGCAATATATTTCTCAAGTCGGTCGGTAACCTCTTGAGGTGCATCCTTTCCTTCTTCTACAAAGAGTTTTATCCCATTATATTCAGGTGGGTTATGAGAAGCGGTAACTGTGATTCCATAATCAAGGCCTTCTGAAAGCACTCCATACATCACCATTGGTGTTGGTACTGCTTCTTCTATAAAAAGTGCTTCGATTTCATTTTCAGTTAATACCTCAGCAAAAGCACGGGAAAACCTTCCCGAAAGAAAGCGCAGATCATGGGCCACGATCACCCTTTTTTGAGCACCTTCAGCAATTATCATATTGCTCAAGCCCTGGGCCACCCGCCGCACATTCTCAAAAGTAAATCCTTCTGCGATCACAGCCCGCCAGCCACCTGTTCCAAATTTTATCATAATATCATCCTTTCGTACCTGTGGTAAGCATACCGCGAACAAAATACTTCTGCATCGACATATATACTACGAGCAGCGGCAGTATAGAGAGAACCGAACCTGCTAAAAGCAGATGCCACTGGGTACCATAATTACCTTTAAACATCGCCAAACCCATCGTAATTGTATATAAATCAGGTTTATCTATGTAGATAACCGGCCGCAGTAGGGCATTCCAGTTGTTCATAAAGGCAATAATAAAAAGTGAAGCCAGAGCAGGTTTTGCATTTGGCAGAAAGACCATATAAAACATCTGCCAATCACTCACCCCATCGATAAAAGCTGCTTCTTCCATTGATGAAGGCATATTTTCAAAGGTACTTCTGAGTAAAAATGTCCCAAAAGAACCGATCAGCATCGAAGGTACGATCAAAGGAAGATAGGTATTATACCAGTTCAGTTTGAGCATAATAAAATACTCGGGAATAATTGTAACCTGAATCGGCATCATCATTGTTGCCAGCATTAAAGCAAAGATAACCTCCTTAAATCTAAATTCCATTCTGGCAAAGGCAAAACCGCCCAGACTGCAGGTAAAAAGCTGACCCAAAGCTGCCAGTCCCGCCACCACAAAAGAATTGAAGATAAAGCGGAGAAAATTATATTCCTGCAGTATTGCCTTATAGTTGTCCCACATTCCTTCTGCAAAAATATTGTCAGGAATAAAGCTGGGTGTTAAAGAAAATATCTCTCCCATGGTTTTAAAGGATGAAGAAACCATCCATAAAAACGGGAATAAAGTTGTTAAAGAAATCGCGATTAAAATTGTGTAGATTATTATTTTTCTGCCGAGACTCATCTTCGATACCTCCTATTCACTGTAATGTACCCAGCGCTTTTTGAATTTAAAGTTCAGATAGGTAAATACTGCAACTATGATAAATAATATATACGACATCGCTGAAGCAAAGCCCATCCTAAAGTGTTTAAAAGCATTTACATAAATGCTGTAGATCAAAGTTGTTGATGCATAATTCGGTCCGCCCTGAGTCATAATATATGTTAGTTCAAAAGTTTTTAAAGACATGATAATAGAAATTATGAGTACAAAAAAAGTTGTTGGTGTTAAGAGAGGCAGTGTTATATATCTGAATTTCTGCCAGATGCTGGCCCCATCGATGGTGGCCGCCTCATAATAGACCTGGGGTATGTTCTGCAGTCCTGCCAGAAAAAGGATCATCTGATAACCAGCCATCTTCCAGACATAGACAAAGATCAGCGTATAAAGTGCATATTCTGGCTGTCCTAAAAATGAAGGCAGCCTTGCAATATCAAAAAATTTGTTGACAAGCTGATAAAGCAGTCCGAAGCGCGGACTTAAAATCCAGCTCCAGATTACTCCAACCGAAACAACAGAAGTTATAACCGGCAGATAAAATAAGCCTCTGAAAAATGTCATGCCTCTCAACTTATTATTAACCAGTAGAGCAAGAAAAAGAGCAGCGGCCATAACACCCGGCACAAAAAGGCCGCTAAAAATAAATGTGTTTTTCAAGATCATCTGAAACGTTCCTGAATTGAATAATTCAATATAATTGCCGAATCCAATCCACTCCGGTGGAGAAAATACATTCCAGCGGGTAAAACTTGCCAGTCCTGCAGCCAGCATGGGGCCGAGCCTGAAGAAGATCAGGCCGAGCAGAGTTGGAATTAAAAAAAGCCAGGGTGTAATTTTTTTATACTTCATCAGCAAATCCTCCTAAAAAAAAGATAAAGGGGATAAAGATCATCCCCTATTATTTTAGATTACAGCTTGTTCAGCTGATTTTTTCTCAAATTATTATGCTTAATTATTCTTCATAATATCTCTCGAGAACTGTATTGCCGTGTTCTGTAAATTCTTCTATAGCTTCATCAACAGTCATTTCTCCATTTGTCACACTGTCGAGCACTCCATTCATTCCTGAACCACCGGTATCAGCATAGCCTCTCCATTCTCCCCAGCCGATTGTAAAGCTGGTTCTTCCCATCAATTCACCGAGTTCAAGCACTATCTCCATTTCTTCTGGGTCCTTATCGCTTTCTAACCATTCATCAGACTCTGCCAGCGATTTTAAAATAGGTACTTTACCTGCCATATATGATTCAATTGGACGGTTTTTACCAATCAGGTATTTAATCAACTTCCAGGCTGCATCCTTATGTTCTGACTCTTTAGAAATCACAAGAGAATCCGGCCAGCCATATGCTTCATATTCACCCGGCTCAGCAGAAGGACCTTGAGGAACTTTGGCAATACCCCAGTCAAATGCTCCCTGAGCCATATCACGCACATGTTGAATATTCCAGGAACCATCTACCCACATTGCTGTCTGCTGAAGTGGGAACATATCCTGCTGTCTGATTCCTACTACATCTTTTTTAGGTGGTGAAACATTGTACTCATTGCTCAAATCACCGAGGAACTGTAGTGCCTCTCTTGCTTTTTCGTCAACATCGATTCTTGTTTTTAGATCATTGAGAATTCTGCCGCCATTAGCATAAACCCAGGGTTCTACATGGGCATAGCGTCCATACCACCAGTGTCCGTAAACCTCAGGTACTCCATCGTCATTGTCATCGATGGTCAATTCTTCAGCTGCTTTGCGGAAATCTTCCCAGCTCCAATCTTCATTAGGATAATCCAGACCGGCTTCATCGAACATGTCCTTATTATAATAGAGTACTGTTGTTACCCATGCATAAGGAATACCGTACATGTCACTTTCAGTCTTGTCAGGATAGCGTAAGGTAGAAAATACCTTTGTAAAATAATCATCCTGAGGCAGCTCATCTACCTGATCCTGAATATTCATCAGCAGACCGTTCTGTGCCCACTGGTCAATATAGCCGGAAGACATATTAAACACATCTGGCAGTTCTCCAGCAGCTGCCATAGCTGAAATCTTAGGCCAGTAGTTAGAAGGTTCCAGGGCAGTAAATTTCACCTCGATATCCGGATTTTCTTTTTCAAATTCTTCGACAAGTCTGCGCTCCATTTCCTGGAATTCAGGGTCCCACATAAAATAGCGGATTGTAGTTTTCTGTGCAAATACTCCAGCTGTAAACAAAGCGGTCATCAATAGAACTAAAGTAAAAATCAATAGACTTTTTTTCATTGTTCTCCCCCTAATCGTTTTTGTTATTTTTCAGAACTCCAAGTACGGGAATCATCCTTTCATAAACCACACCAGGCAGACCACGCCGATCTGCTGTTTTTAGGAGATTCCCATAATGATACTGAATATTTGTAGAACCACCTCCATCCAGATTCAAAGCATATCTATAATTTCTTTCCAAAGCCAGCTCTGCCATTTCCTTGAGAGTGGCTCCAGATGAATCATCAGCTAATCCCATACCGCTATTTGCAGACTCGACTGCCAGCAGAGAAAAACGTTCTGATTGATCTACACCGGCAATAATTCTCGCAGCCCTTGTCTGGTCGATATCCTGAGCATAATCTGTGGGTACAACCTTGCCAAATTTAAGTTCTGATTTCTTTAAATATTCACCAAAAAACTGCTCATTTTTGAGCGAATTATTATCAAGTAAAAGCTCTCCTGCTTCGATCAGAGCAGGTCCACTTTGAATGCCGCTTAAATATTTTGCTCTATTTTTGAATTGATAATTTACTTCAAGCTCATTTAGGTTTTTAATTTCAAGCAGCTGATCTGAAATCGAGAGTACAAATCCATTTTGAGGTATCTCACTCTCACCTGCTGTTCTGATACCGACAACAGAACAATCGATAATGATCAGCTCTAGTTTCTTATCTGCTTTTGGGGTTCTGCTCTGAGAAAAGCCCTCTTCTTTAACACCTAAATAGCGGGTATAGAGAGTTTTTTCTCCCGGCTGATTGAGCTTAAATTTACTCAAATCAAATAGCTGGCCCTGAAAAGTCAAAAGCAGATCAAGCAAAAACAGTTTTTTAATAACCCAACTGCCGTCTTCAGACTGCAGAAGTGCTGAACGTTTATAAATTGGAGGCCTGATTATCTTACCCTTACTTATCTGTAAATTATATGGGTCTCCTAATAGGGAGTATCTGCTTTCCCAATCGGTAAACTCGAGCAGGAAAAAAGAGGCATTAAAGCCCAGCTGATACTTATTTTTTCTGCAGTAATCTGAAGGATAATCAATTTCTCCGACAGCAGTCAGGTCATGAACAACATTTAAATTATTATGTATTTCTTCCAGTGTCATCTCATCAGCAAATTGAAAAAATTTAATCCTATTTTCTTCTTTCAAAAAGTTTAAAACTTCTGCTGCTTCTCTATCTTTTTTGTTTTTCACTTTTTTTATGTAAATTTTCTGATTTATAATCTCGTAATTATTATTTTTTACAAGATAGCGCAAATTTCCATTCAGATAGGCATTAAGGCTTAAAAAAAGTTCATTCTCAGCTTTAGATATATTTTCAAAAAAATCATAAGGTGATCTCGAATGCTGATATCCAGCCCAGACGATAACGGCAGGTTTAGCTATACCTCTTTCCTTTGCTTTCAAGAGCCTCAAATAACCTATATCAAATAGTTTTTCCTCTATATTATCCGAGTTTACCCTCTCAAATGCTGCTCCTCTGCTTGCTGCTGTTTTAACTTCTATAAGATTAAAAAAACTTCCGTCAGCTCTTTCTATTCTCTCTCTTTTGTATTCTAAATCTCTTGCAATTTTCATCTGGAGTCTCCTATCTCAGTTAATATATTTATTTGAAACATGATCTTTACCACCTTAGCTATCAAAACTGAAAGAATCCAGCTTCAAAAATTTATGCATTAAAAATTTAAGCAGTGCATTTTCGAGTGGATTGGGCTGGCTTTTGCTCCTCTTAATTTCCGGCAGGTGATACATCTCTCCTTCTCTAATCTTTTCTTTGACCTGATTGTAGATCAGATCATTATAGTCGAAGATATTGCCGGTCAAAAGAACCTTTTTGGGATTTAAGAGGTTAATCGTAGAAAGCATCATCGATGCAATATAGCCTGTAAACTCGTTCAGCTCCTCTTTATTCTTTTCATTCTGGTGGATAAAATCCCTGTACTTGCGGTTCAATTCTACTTTAACAGATTTATCAAAATAACCTTCATAATAAGGGAGAGAGTTTATTTCCTTTAAATACTGGTCAGTGCGGATTATTCGGTTCAGCTTCTGCAGCTGGGGTTCAAAAAAGCGGTTATCACCAACTCTATTTGTGGCCCCCTTTAATATTTTATTGTCTATAATTACAGAAAGGCCTATTCCCTCACCGATAAAAAGGACTGTGGTAATATTATATGGATCATCTGGCTCTAATTCATTATGGGCATAAATACGTACATCCTGACCGATAAAGGTCTTTATCTTGAGCACATCTTCCAGCTCTTCAGCCAGGGGGATATCTGTCCAGTTAAGCTGATTTGATCTATTAATCACCTTGTTCTTAAAATCAGTAACTCCAGAGACCGAAATACCGATCGCAAGAATATTACTGCTCTTCAACTCCTGCTCTTTGAACATTGTCTTTACAGCAGCAATAATTTCTCGGCTGAAATCTGTAAACTCACAGCTTTTGAGATAAATCAGCTCATTTTTGATAATTCTTCCATTTAAATTTGCAAGAAAAATATAGAAGTGGTAATCTTTTAAATCAAGGCCGATAATGTATTTTATCTCCGGATTAATCTGATAAATAATAGGACGACGGCCGCCGCTGGATACCGCTTTTTTTCTGGGAACAATCCAGCCTGCTGCTGCCAACTCATTGATATACTCTGAAACAGCAGTGAGGGATAAAGCCGTTTCTTCGGCAAGTTTCGTTTT
>JAXKWB010000035.1:0-16953 GCA_036172385.1 Halanaerobiales bacterium
GATTAATACAGGTGTTTATCACTTTGAAGATCTAGCTTATGAAATAAAAAGAGAAGCAGATCTAAAAGATGTGCTGGAAGCTGTGAGATCAGATGATCCGGAAACGAAGATTCTCCGCCTTAAATTAGCAGGCAGTATTCCCAAAGAATTATTTGCAGATAAGCAGAAATATATAGATCAGATCAGAGAAAACACCTTTTATTCAGTAATAGATCAGACAGAACTGAGAATGCAGATTGATCAAGAAATGATAGCTGAAGAATTTTCAGTCGGCTCTTTTCCCTATCAACTTTTAAATGAATTTGCTGATAAGGAAGAGCTTCTGAACACAGCATATAATATTCTGAAGGAGGTGCGCGATGAAAATAAATAGATTTAAAGCAGATATTTTTGCAGGTATAAATGACCGCAGTTATCAATTTAAAGATGGTTTGAATATTCTTCTGGGAGCCAATGAGGCTGGTAAGAGTACCATAATAAATGCAATATATGCTGCTCTTTTCATTGAACCTCAGATAAAACTAAATACAAGTGAAGGAAAAGATTTTGCAGCCAATTATTTACCTTATCCGTATGGTGATTATGCTGAAGCTGAACTAAGTTTCGAAGCAGCAGGTGAAGAATATAGACTATATAAAAAGTGGAGTAATAATAATTATGCCGGCTATTTACAGCTGCCGGATGGAGCAAGGGTAGAATCTACCAATAAGATTAAGGAAATTAAGAACGATCTTTTTCCTTACGGCAGGAACACATATAAGAATATTATATTCAGCAGTCAGAAAGAGCTAAAATCAACCATCAAGAATATCAGTGCTGAAGAAAACCCGGAACTTGTCAGTACTGTCAGTTCTTTTTTAAGGAAAGCTGTGATGGAACTTGATGGAGTATCAATCGATAAGTTTAAGAGCCGACTGGATACTGAATTAGAAGAATTAACAAAAAGATGGGACATCAAGTCGATGAGCATAGAAAATAAGAATAGGGGAATCAATAACCCCTATAAAATTGGCACAGGTAAAATTTATGACTGCTATATAGAAAAAGGTCTTCTGGCAGAACAAATAGCAGAGGCAGAAAGAAATGAAAAATTATACAGAGATCTGAGTACTGCAATTAAAGAACTTCAGACAGAAGAAAATGAATTAAAAGCTAAAATAGAATCTTTAGAAGAAATTGAAGATGATATCAGTAGAAGATATGAGATAGGTATTGAAGTAGATAGGATAGTTGAAAAACTTGAGATTTTAAATGATGCAGCAGAGAAATGGCCTGAGCTTGAAGGAGAAATTATAAAGCTGAGTGAGCAGAAAAAGAATTTAAATAATCAATTAAGTGAGCTTCAAACTGAGAAAGAAAATGCTGAAAGATATAAGCAGAAAGTTGAATTAGAAGAGAAACTTAAAAAGATAGAAGAATTTGAAGAAAAGATTTTTGATCTAGCAGAGCAGATTGAGAATATAGGCAATATCACTGAAGATAAAATTTCTGAACTCGAGGGATACAAAGAAGCAGTTGATAAAAGTGAAGCTGGACTTAAAGCAGGTAAATTAAAAGCGAAAATAAACTTTTCTGCAGATGAGAATATAAATGTTACTGCCGGTGTGGAAGAGGAAAAAGTAATAAGCAGTGCCGATATTATAGAGGCAGATGGTTACATCAGAATTAAAACCGAGCATATTGATATCGAAGTAGAATCAGCTGAGATAGATTTTAGCGAACTGCAGAAAAAATACAAATTGAACAAAAAGAAATTTAATGAAGGTCTGGAAGAACTAGAGGTTGAAGAGCTGAGTGCCGCCCGGGATAAATTAAATAAGTTAAAAGAACTTAAGAACAATAGGTCTCAGGTTGAATAAAGAGTTAGTGAGATATCAGCAGGGCAGAAGCTTGAAGATTTAAAAGAAAAATTGGCTCAATTTGCTGAGCTTGAAGAAGCACGGGAGCTTAAAATAATAGAAGCTGAAATCGATGAATTAAATAAGGAAATCAATGAAGTACAGCCCCAGCTTGCAGTTAAAGAAAATGATTTGAGCAAATTGGGAAAAAATTACAGCAGTTTGCCAGAACTCAAGTCTTTAATCGAGAAGAAGAAAAAAGCAAAAATAGAGCTGCTTAAAGAAGCGGATGATCTGGCTCAAATACCAGAAGCTTATGCTGACGCACAGGCTTTTAAAAAAGATTTAAAAGAAACCCGTGAAAGCAAAGATGAAACAGCTCGACTTTTAAGAGAAAAACTGCAGGAATTAAAATCTTTGGAAAATGATCTGCCGGATAGATCAACCCGTGAGATGAAAATTGAGTTCGAAGAACTTGAGGCTGAATTTGATCGACTGGTTAAAAGAGCGCAAAACCTGGAGATAATCAAGAAAACTTTTTTAAATAAATTAGCGGAGATGGACCAGAACTCCTTTCAGCCTCTGCTGGAAACATTCAGCGATAATTTAAATCAGCTTACGAATGGAAAATATAAGGCAGGGGTTATAGATGATCATTTTAATGTGATGCTCGAAAATGATCGCAAGAAGCTGCCTGCCAATTTAGACCTGCTTTCTTTTGGCACCTATGATGGAGCAGCTCTTGCTTTAAGATTCGCATTATTTGATAATCTTTTTAAAGAACATGGAGGTTTCATTATCTTAGATGACTGTCTGGTTAATCTAGACCCAGAGAGGAGAAAAAGAGCTGTAGAGTTGATCAATGAACTCCAGAAGAAGTATCAGATAATTTATACAACCTGCAGTCCAAAAAGAGCTGAAGAACTGAATGGACACATCATCGAAGTATAGATTTTTTAAGCAGGTGTTTTCATGGCTGGTAAGTAAGAATGTTGCAGACAGAAAAGATTATATATATTATTTAATTTTTTCTATTATCTTATTTACAAAATATTGATGAAATACATTACTTTCTGTTAGTTCTGGATGGAAAGCAGTAGCTATTATATATTCACTTTCCACAGCAGCAATTTGATCTTCTTTTTGGTATAGAATATCTATTTTTTCGCCAACTTTTGTAATAAGTGGGGCTCTAATGAAAATTAATTCCTGTCTGTCTTTTGAAATTTTTGGAACAAAAGCTTTTTCGATAAAACTATTAAGCTGGCTGCCAAAAGCATTTCTTTTTACTCTTATATCCAGCAAGCCCAATGTCTGACTTTCTTTTTCTCCTTCAATTTCAGATGCCAGCAAAATTAGCCCAGCACAGGTTCCCCATATTATTTTCTTTTGCTGGGCAAATTTTTTAATAGGCTGAACGAAATTATAGTTTTTGATTAATTTTCTCATTGTTGTGCTTTCACCACCGGGTATGATGAGACCAGAACATTTTTCTAACTGCTCTGGCTTTTTAACCGGGACTGTATTAACATCTTTGATTCTTTTTAAATGATCTAGATGTTCTGCAACTCCCCCCTGAAGTGCAAGCACTCCAACATTCAATGCAGCCATCTTACCAGCCTCGATCTGCCATTTTTTCAGCATCGCTTAAATCATTAATATTTATTCCCGACATTGCTTTACCTAGATTTTCAGAAACTTCTGCGATAACTGCAGGATCCTGATAATGGGTTGCTGCCTTAACAATTGCCTGAGCTCTTTTGGCAGGATTACCTGAGCGGAAAATGCCTGAACCCACAAAAATACCATCACAGCCAAGCTGCATCATCAAAGCTGCATCTGCAGGAGTAGCTATTCCTCCGGCGGCAAAGTTCACAACCGGCAGCCTGCCGTGTTCTGAAGTATATTCTACTAAATCAAAGGGAGCCTGCATATCTTTGGCAGCTGTCATCAATTCTTCACTACCCATTGTTTTTAAATTGTTAATTTGGGAATTGATTTTTCGTATATGCCTAACTGCCTCTACAACATTACCGGTTCCGGCTTCTCCTTTTGTTCTGATCATGGCTGCACCTTCTCCAATTCTTCTTAAAGCTTCGCCGAGATTTGTAGCTCCACATACAAAGGGAATATCAAACTTCCTCTTATCGATATGGTATGATTCATCTGCAGGAGTCAAAACTTCACTTTCATCGATAAAATCTATCTCAAGTGCCTCTAAAATCTGAGCTTCTACAAAATGACCTATTCTAACCTTGGCCATTACAGGAATCGAAACAGCTTTTATTATTTCTTTGATCATTTCTGGATCAGACATCCTGGCAATTCCACCTTCTTTTCTGATATCAGATGGAACTTTCTCCAGGGCCATTACCGCTACAGCACCTGCCTCTTCAGCAATTTTTGCTTCATCTGCATTGGTAACATCCATGATTACTCCACCTTTTAACATCTGAGCTAAATTTTTATTCAAACGATATTTTGTTGACATAATTAATTCTCCTCCTTGATTGCTTAAATGTAATTGTAATGATACAATAGTCTTAAAGTAACTATTATTCTTAAAAAACTAATACAATTATAAAATAAAGCAGTACAAATTGTCAAATATATAATACAATATTTTAAAAATGACTTTGTAGTAATACAATTTTATTGGGGGTGAAAAAAACCATGGATATTAACTTGGATAATAATAAGAGTTCTGCTCTTTATCTTCAGTTATATAAACAGCTAAAAGATCAAATTAAATATCAAATGGAGTCAGAAACAAAACTTCCGCCAATAAGAAAGCTGGCCCAGGAACTAGGGATTAATCCTGCTACAGTGGTAAAAGCATATAATATGCTGGAAGATGATAAATTGATATATAAAAAGGTAGGAAGCGGCAGTTTTACAGCGCCAAAAAATGAAGAAACACAGATTGAAGCTGGAGAAGATATGTTAAAACATGGGCAGATAAAATTGTCTGAAAGCATAAATTTTGCAAGTGCAGCTCCCAGCACCGACTTATTTCCTGTTAATGATTTCAAGTATGCGATCAATCAAATTCTAGACCGCGATCAAGGAGAAGCATTCAGCTATCAGAAAAGCCAGGGCTTTTTTCCTCTGAGGCAGTCGATAAATGAATATTTTAATGAGCAGGGAATCAGCTCCTCTTTAGAACAAATCCAGGTTGTCTCAGGGGCCCAGCAGGCGATAGATATTTTGAGCAAAATACTTTTAGATTATGGAGATCAAATCATCGTTGAGGATCCAACCTATTTTGGAGCTCTGCAGGCCTTTAATTCTCGGAAAGCAGAGATAAAAGCTTTTTCTATAGAAGAAGGTGGGGTAGATTTAGAAGAGATGGAAAGCTATCTTAAAAATAATAAGGTGAAGTTTTTTTTCAGCATGCAGAATTTCCAGAATCCAACCGGTGTCTGCTGGAGCACAAAAAAACAGCAGAATTTACTGCAGCTGGCAGAAAAATATGATTTTTATATTATTGAAGACGATATTCTTTCTGACCTTTATTATGGTCCAGATGAGGTTAACACCCTAAAAGAAATTGATAAGATGGATAGGGTAATCTATATTAAAAGTTTTTCCAAGGTATTTATGCCTGGTTTGAGGTTGGCCTTTATTGTACTTCCGGAACAGCTGCTGCCTGAGCTTCTCGAAGCTAAATATGCTACAGATATTTCCAGTGGAGGTTTAACCCAGAGGGCTTTTGATTATTATTTAAGAGAGGGACTGTTGGATAAGCATATAGAAGCACAGCGGAAATTATTCAAGAAAAGATATGAGCTGATGCAGTCGGAAATCAAAAAAGAATTGTCAGCCGAGATAAAAATTGTTTTTGCATCGGAAGGTGGTCTCTATTTCTGGTTAAAACTACCTAAAAAAATTGACTCTAAATCCTTATATGAAAAGGCAGTAGAATCAGGCCTTGTTTTTTCTCCAGGTTATCTTTTCAGTTTGAGCAGCAAATATACGAACTATCTCAGGTTCAGTTTTGCAGCAGTAGATGAAGAAGAGATAAGAGAAGGTATAAAAATATTTAAAAATGTATACCGAGATTTTATTGGTTATAGCTCAGAATCAGAATACAGCCCCTTGCTTTGAATAAGCGAAAAAAAATTTAATTGATATATTTAATTTGTAAATTGTTAAAAACTTTATTTTTTCTGGATGGCTGAAGGTGTATAATAAAAACTGAAAAATATGAGATAAATATTTCTGATAGAGGAGGGTTTTAATAATGGATAAGAAAAGATTAGGAACAGTATATTTAAGCCTTATCGGAGATGCTATTTCACTCGGCTCACACTGGGTTTATGATACAGATAAAGTTAAAAAGCATTTCCCGGATACTGTAAGTGAGTACACTTCACCTGAGCTTTCTAAATTTCATGAAGGAAAAGAAGCTGGAGATTTTACCCATTATGGGGATCAGGCTTTTGCTCTGTTGAAATCGATTTATGAAAATGAAGGCTTTGATCTGAAGAAATTTAGAGAAGACTGGATGGAATATATCCAGGAAAATGAGATGTTTATGGATCATTCTATGAAAGATGCCCTCAAGAAATTTAAGGATTCTGATACCCTGGTCGGCAGTGAAAATTTAGAACTCGGGGGACTCGCCCGCAGTGCACCCATGTTTTTAGATTCTAGTGTAGAATTGGAAGATTTTCTTGCTCAAATTCACCTTACCCATAATGGTGAGGTGGTAGACCAAACTTCTGAATATATTTATCACGTTATGCAGGATATTTTAGCAGGTAAAGATTACAAAAAAGCTCTGCATGATAATAAGGATCTCAATGATTATGTCAGCGGTCTTTTTGAAAACATCAGTGCAAAAGATGAAGTTGTAGAGATGGCAGATGAGAGAGGGCAGGGCTGTCCCACAGAACAGGGCTTCCCTATAGTTCTTGATGTACTGATGAATTACTCTGATCCTCTCGAAGCGTTCTCTGTAAATATCAGAGCTGCAGGAGATAATGCAGCCCGGGCAATGATCATCGGCATGATTTTGGGTGCTGATAAGGGATTGAAAAACCTGCCGGATAATTTAATTGATGGTTTCAATAAAGCTAAAGAGCTTAAAGAAATAATCATCAAATTGTAAAAAAATAAAAATATGATATCCTCTCTTGTCGGCAGTATTCAGAGTTAGCTCTGGGTAGCTGCCGATATATTTTATTGAAGCAGGTATTTTTAATTTGCTGGCTAATTATAGATGTGAAGGAAAAAACAATTATAATATGAGAAAGGGGACTTTTAGATGGCTTCCTTTAGAACCAATGATGGTGTGGAAATCAATTATGAAGTGGAAGATGTAACAGCTGTTGGCTGGTCGATGGGTGCAGCAGTTCTGTGGTCTTATCTTGAACTTTTCGGTGAACATACCAATCTAGATTGACGCGATTTTCTGCCTCAGATCAGTATTCCAACATTGGTTTTTGTGGGACGGCAGAGTCAGGTCTTTCCATGGCAGGGAAGCAAGTACGTAGCAGATAAAGTGCCCAACTCCGAGCTTGAGATATTCGAAAACTGTGGACATATGCTTTTCCTTATATTTTTTCTATTTACTGCACATATGCTAAAGACAGAATCTGAAAATACTCAAGATTACCAAACATATATCATAAAAGAGCAGTATTTTGCGGTGAATTTTGATAATGAAAATGATAGTGTAGAGCTTATAATGCCTGACGGAAGCAGAGAAGTTTTGGAGCGGCAGAATATTCCCCTATACTTTTAAGATAAAAGCAGATGAAAGAGAATTAATTGGTGGAGCTTATATTGCAAATTGATATCTAAATAACTCCTCTTAAATATTAATTAAAAATTATTAAGTCATTAAAAAAAGGAAAAAGTTATCAAATGTATAAGTATTAAAATATAGAGAATTTTTTGAATTTTATCAAACATATATAAGGAGGAGGAATTATTTTATGCAAAAAGAAATATTCGCTGTAATGGGTGCAATCAATTCGAATGTACAGAATACAACAAGTGACAGAATTGAAGCTCTTGCTCACGGACATGGTATGTTAAATATGGCTGCTTTTGCTGCTGCAAACGCAATGACAAAGGAGATTTTAGCTGGTAGAAATATTGATTTAAAAGATGCAAATTTATCTGACCTTCCTGTTGATTATATTTTAGAGAAAGGAATCAAGGCGGCCAAAGGGGCAGGTGCTACACCGGCTAATGCTGCATTAATTTCTGCAGTACTATTAAATATTGTGGGAACTGATGCAAGAGCTGGAGTGCCTGCAGGAAATAGAAAGCTAGGAGCAATGGCAAGAATGAAAGCAGGTGCTCAGAGAACAGGTGTTGCTTCAATACCAACTTCCAAACTGACCAATAAGGTTTCTGGTTTTGCAGCTGTTCAGGCTTTATACAAAGCAATGCAGAATGGTGAACTCTGTCGTGTTGATGGGGCAGATGTACCAGCTTTTGTAGCAGGAGGAGCTGTTTATGGACACAGTGTGTTAGGAGAAGACATTACATATGAAGATATAACTCTTAATGGCACTAAAATAGCAGTTGAGGCTATGAAAAAAACTTATAGAGGAGCTGGAATTTCTCCTTCGCCAATAATGTGTTCAATGATTTCTGCTGCTGCAGTTTTAGAAATAGTTAATCCTGATGGAATGATAAGTGAAGAACATGCCCAATTTTTCAAGAAAGGAACAGGTTATTTAGCTGGTAAAGGTGCTGTTAAAGCAGCTGGACTTCCAGAGAAACTACATTTAAGAGGCAGCCGCAAAGAATATGACACAGCAACTCTTATTGGAGATCTAGGAATGATTTTAAAAGATATTGGTGCTCCTACAGTAGTTGGTATGATGACATTAAATGAAATACTTGCTGCATTCGAAGAAGCACCTAATATTGGTGCAGGTTATGGTGGTGGACCAGTTAATCCTCCATTGGCTCATTTAGTATCTGATTGTGTTGTCTCAATGAATTTACTTATAGATAATGACGGAAACTTAGATAAGACAGTTGAAACAATGAAAAATATTAAAAACACTCAGTGGTTCGATCCAGAGATTTCCTCAGTATCTGCTAATACAGTAGCTCATAAAGCGGATCATGTATATCCAGGTCTTGTTAGTAGAGCAATTATAGAGGCCACAGAGGGTGTAAAAACTAATGCAATATATAATAGAGCATTAAAAGCCTATAATGATTTAAATGATGATAAAGAGATCGAAGATATTTGTTACGAATTAGACCATGAAAGACTAACGAAAGTAGAAGAAAATTCTGCTAAAGTTTTTAGTGCTATGTTTGATAAAGAAATAAAAATTGAATTTACTAAATTAAAAGGCGGTGCTCATAGGGATAATCCATTTGCAAAAAAATTCTGGGGTTTTGATGCTGATATAGATGTTATTGTAACCATTGATGGTGAAGAAATAACATTGGAAGGTTTATCACACAAAGTAGTTCCAGATGCTGTATTAAATAAAAAAGAAGAATTGTCTGCTCCAATAACTATTGCTTCAGCGGTTGCTCAAGAACTTATGTATATCGGGTGTTGTACCATTAATATAATAGTACCTGCAGCTGTTGCCGTAGCAATGGGGAAACTTGACCCAGCTGAAGCGGCTGAGAGAGCAGAAAATGGTGCTGAAATCACTGCTGCTATTCCAGGAGCTAAAAAACAAGCTGAAACAGTCGGAAAAACAGTAAAAAGAGTAATAGAAGATATTAAATAAAATATTATTATATATTAGAGTTGGTGGTGTATACATGCTTTTAATGTTCAATGTAGACAATATAACAAACGAACATGTGCCATTTATTATAGAAAAGTTAATGAAAAAGGGTGCAAAAAATGTACATGTAGTACCTTCTATCACCAAAAAGGGGAGACAAGAACATATCTTCTATGTTGACCTGCCAGAGTCTAAAGTTGAAGCGGTAAGTAGTGAAATAGTAAGGGAAACTGGATCTATAGGTATGAGGATTATAAAAGAAGAGCATATATCATATGATTATGAATTTAAAAAGGTAAAGGTTGATATTGATTCGGAAAATTATGCTATAAAAGTTAAATTAATTTTAGATGAAAAAGGAGAATATCTATCCGCTAAAGCAGAACATGAAGATATAAGGTTAATAGCAAATCAAATTAATTCATACTCTTTTAGTGAATTAAAAACATTGATAGAAAGTGAGATAATTAAAAAAATAACAAAGAAAGATATCTCAATCAATATTTTATGATAATCTAGTAAGGGCAGCATATGCTGCCCTTTTTATAAACCCAGCAGTGCTTTGTAATTAATTTTATAATTAATTTTCTCTCTGGCACTATGCTGTCAGTGCAGTATGTTATAATAATAGTGCAGCTAAATAGATTTACAGAAAACAGCTTTTAAAGGAGAGGTCGATTTTGGATTTCAAATACCTGGATTACAGAGAAAAACTTATAGAAGAGATGATTTCTTTTGCAGAGCCGGAAGTTTATATTTTTGACAGCCATTCAACACTTGTCGAGGCCAGGAAGTACTATGACAAAAACAAGGAACTGTTCAGCCCGAAAAGTCTATTTTTGATGAAAGAAGATCTCTGGGATAAATTATTTTTGACGGACAAAACCATAATCAAAGAGGATAAGGTAAAGCTTATCTTCTATGGTATTCTCAGTGCAGAAGATAAAGAGTTTTTTAATATCGATAATTACTCTGAGAGCATCGATACGGCTTTTGAGTTCCTCCATTTTTATGATTTTATAAATAGGCATCTGCTTGCTGTTTCTGAGCTTAACTTAAAGGTAAAATGGCAGCAGCAGAGGTTGGAAAAATTTGAAGAAATCAGAAAAAAATATGAAGCTTATCTGGAAGCTAATGATTTGATTGATAGAAATCTTAAAAGGGATTTTAAATACTTTTCTTCAGAATTTATCAATAAATTTGACAATATTAATTTTGTCAACATCCTCTACTTTAATGAATTTGATAAAGAAATAATGAAAAGACTGGAAGCTGAAAATAAAAATCTTCGGATCAGCCTCCAGCTAAAAGAAAGTGATTTTGATGAATCGGAATTGAGGTTGAGCTCTCTAACTTTTCCTGAGCCACTTCAAAATGAGATCAACATCTATCAGAGTCGAGAAAAAATAGTGGAATATGCAAATCTTCTCTCCGAGGTAGATGCTGAGCCTGATCTGAGTGAGATTATAGATCTAAACGATGAAAAAGACAGCTTTGCAAATATAATTTCATCTGAGATGATCAGTTTTGAGAAATTTTCTTCTTTCACCGAAAGCGGAATCTACAGTTTTTTGGATGAATTTGCAGACATTCTTTTCAGTTTTCAAATCGAGCGGGGAGGTTTCCGCCTGGAGCTGAATCAGCTGCTTAAAAGTGCTTATAATAAGAAGTTAAGGATTTACTATGATCTAACTGAAAAAGATTTGGAGCAGTTGAAGTACTTTTCCAATTATGAATACGTATATTTAGATCAGCAGCAATTCGAAAAGATGGCCAATAAGAAGCTGAATCGCCTGATCGATGATATCAAAGAGCTGAGAAAGCTAAAAAATATCGGTGAGATGGTAAACTTTCTTAAAGAGCTCGATCTTCAGGTTCTCAAAGATGCGGAATATGAAAACAGGGATTTGGAGCAGTTTTTTGATTCGCTCATGGAATTAGAAACTATCTCTTTGCTCAATATAGATGATCATTTAAAAAAGGAGAGCAGAAAGGCAGAACAGATTTTTAAGCTTGTGCTGAATTACCTTGCTTTTAAAAAAATAAGGGTATATAAAGATGAGGATAACCTGCAGGCAGAGGTTAAGAACCTGGAGCAGAGCCCATATAAGAAGCGGGAGCGGCTGCTGATGATTAATGCAAATCAGGGCAGCATACCCCGTGAATACAAAGACAGTACCTTTTTAACTGAAGCCGACCTAAAAGATCTGGGTCTGGAATTGAATGAGATAAATTATTTAAAGCAGAAATATGATTTTTTCTCCCACATCTTCAATGCAGAAAAAAGCGATTTGTTCTATATAGAAAATACGGATAACAATCAGACATCAAGTCCATTTATAGAAGAACTTAAATTAAGATATGCTTTGAAAGAGTCCACGCCAAAATATATTGAGAAAGATCAGAAGGAAATTCTGGCTGAAATATTTAGGACAGATAATGCAAATACCTATCAGGAAGTTCTTGCATCTGAACTGCTGGAAGAAGATGAGATGCTGCTTGAGAAAGAAGATTTCACCCAGCAGAAGTTATCCATAAGCCACTACCGTCTGGAAAACTTAAAGCGCTGTCCATTCAAATTTTATATGCATGACATTTCAGGCATAGAATCGGAAATGCTGGAGATAGATAGGAAGCTGGGTTTGATGATGATCGGATCTATTGCCCACGATTTTTTTGAACAGTGTATAGAAGAATTTGGCATACCGCTTAATAACTGCAGTCGGGAAAAAATAAGAGAAATTTTGAATTATACGCTTGAAAAATATGATCTGCAGATCCATGACTACTTCAAAAAGTATTATCATGATATCTTATTTGATAATCTAATAGAATCACTTTTAAGCCTTGATCAAAGCATCAGCAATCGTATAGAAAAAATAGAGAGAGCCGAAACTGAGGTTACTTTAGACAAACATGATATCTTCGAAAGCGGTGATGGTATCTCGGCATATATCAGCGGCCGCCCGGATATTCTGCTCGAAGGGACAGATGGCAATACCTATATAATCGATTTAAAGACCGGAAGCGGGAGTATGGAACAGCTGGCCCTCTATTCATTGATGCTAAACTTCAAGGAGCGGGATTTCAGTTCCACGGTTAAGGCCATCTACAAGATCATGGATAATGAACTTGATATCGACCGCAGAGATAGAGAGAAAAAACTGGAGGCAGGAATAATAGAAGAACTTGAAGATCTTTTTGAAAAGAGGATCTACAACACCATTTATAAGTCGGACTGTAAAGATTGTGATTACTATGAAATATGCAGGGTTGTGGTAAAATGAATAAAATATTAAAAGCTAGTGCAGGTACAGGTAAGACCTACAGGCTTTCTTTAGAATATCTAAATGCGGTGATTGAAGGTACTGATTTTCGGAACATAGTTGTTATGACTTTTACCAGGAAAGCCACCGCCGAAATCAGGGAAAGGATAATAGAGCATCTGAAATCTCTGGAGAATAAAGGAAAAGCTTCGGATGTTTATCGAGAGCTTAAAAAGATTAGTTCTGTAAGCGGAGAGCGAATACTGGCCCGGGTTGATGAATTATATGTAGAAATATTGAGCAGCAAAGATAAAATAAATGTGCACACCATAGACAGTTTCGTAAATAAGATATTTAAACGTTCTATTGCACCTTATCTGGGTATCAATGCCTATGAGGTAACAGATACAGACCAAGAAAGTGCCGAAAAAGTATTCAAAAAAATACTTGAAGATGAACAGGTTTTTGCCCAGATGGAATATTTTCTTAAAGAAAACAGGAGCAGAAAGATAGAAGATTATACTGATATCATTGAAGATATACTAGATCAGCGCTGGAAGTTTGAGCTGATAGATTACCAGCCGCGTCCAAAAAAAGATAATACCGATTTCATCAACAGACTGGATAACTGTATTGAAATTATTCAGGATATCTGTGAAGTAAAATCTAAAGAATTCGACAGCGGTTATTTTAGAAAAGACTACAGGCCCATATTGGAGAGATATTTGGAACTTGAGCAGGAAAAAGAACAAAGAGAATTGATATATAAGTATCATAAAGAATTTTTAAGTGATCACTTTTGGAATGGCGGTAAGTTAAGGGGTAAGGCAGCAGCAGAATTGAAGTTATCTCTAGAAGAAGAGTTTGCCCTTATGCAGGAATCACTTGCAAATACAGCATTTAATAATCAAATAATCGAATATGAGAAAGAAGTTTTTGCTTTTGCAGAGAAGATCTTTGAATTTTATGACCGGATTAAATTAAAAGAAAAAATATTTACCTATAGTGATATAAGCAATTATAGCTATCATTATCTAAGTGATGAGAATCTGCATCTTTTGGAAGGACGAAAGACCACAGATTATTTTAATGAGCTGCTGGGGATAGATATAGAATATCTGCTGATCGATGAGTTTCAGGACACGAGTGTTCTGCAGTGGAAATTATTGAAACCTGTGATCAATAATACCCAGCATACGATTATAGTTGGTGATGAAAAACAGTCGATTTACGGCTGGAGGGGTGGCGAAAAAGAGCTTTTTGCCGGCCTGGAAAATATAATTATCGCTGAAGTAGATACTCTGAATACCTGTTACAGAAGTGACGGCAGAATACTTGAATTTGTAAATTCTTTCTTTGCCGATCTGCATCAGGATTGGATCTATGAAGATGTGGATGTGCTGCCGGATAGAGGTGAATCAGGTTATGTTCAGCTTCTTCTTGGAGGTAAAAGCAGTATCAGTTATTTCGAAAAGGATATAGAAAATGCGGGATCTCTTGAGAAAAAGAAGCAGCTGGAAAATATACTTAATACTGTGGTAAAAGATCTAAAATCTGAAATTGCTGAACAAATAGCAGAACGTAAGGATGGGCTGGGTAATGTAGCTGTAATAGCCCGTCGAGGTAAAGACCTGGATGAGATAGCAGAGGAACTTGATAAAAGAAATATAAAATACATCCGGGGGAGTTCTAACAGCATTGTAGAACATGAAGCTGCAAAACCACTCTACAGCCTTCTCAAATACCTCTATTCAGGTGATTATTTGAGCCTGCTCAAATTTTTAAGAAGTGATCTTGTCAAAATAAACCATAGGACACTTAAATATTTACTTAAAAATATGGGGAAGGTTGAGAAAGCCCTGGCAGATGAAGCTGAAATAGAAAAAACTGAGATTGAGAAACTAATCGCTGAAATCAAAAAGCTTAAAGAGATGAACTATCAAGAACTGATCCACCATTTGTTCAACAGGATGGGGCTTTTTACCATCTATCAGGAACAGGCTTCGGCTCTTAAAAATATTTATTTCTTTTATGAGCTCTTGAATCAATTTAACTCTTTAAATCTGCTGATAGAATATATTGAAGAAAATAAGGATTCGGAAGAACTGCAGCAGCTGGGAATAGAGGATCAAGATGCGGTAAAGCTGAGCACGATCCATAAAGCCAAAGGTTTGAGCTTTGACAGCGTATTTTATTATTTTTCTCCCAAAGTAAATGGGGGCCACAATAGGAACAGCATCAAAATATATCTTGATTTCGATGATAATTATGGGGAAGTCGAAGAATATCTGCTGACAAACAGCAAATATAACTTTATATTGGAGAGCCTAGCCTATAATTTTATCGAGGATAAAAATGAAAAGGAATTGATGGAGGAAATCAATAACGACTATGTGGCGATGACGAGAGCTGTAAATAATCTTTTCGTTTACGTTGAAAACCCCCGTAAATTGAGGCTTGAGCAGGGTTTGCTCTGGGAAGGAAGCAGTTATGAATTTTACGAAAGCTCGCTTCTAAACGCTGCCCACAGCAGCAGTTTGTTAGATCTAATCGAGGCCCAAAAATTTGGCGATGTTGTAAGTAATGCTTCTCAAAGACCTGAACGCAGGCTGGATCTGCAGCAGTTCGATAAATATTTTGATGTGAACTTCGTTGAGAGTGGAGCTGTAAAATCTGCTTTAAGTTATGAAACAAATAAAAATAGACTTTTCGGAACGATTGTCCATGATTATTTGGAGCATATTATCTATGATAAAGAAGAGGAACACAAAATTGCCGCAAATATAATCAACGATAAGTATGTAAACATAGTCGGGAGAGATCTGCTGGCTGAAATCACTGCTTCTGTAAAGAATTTTATTAAGGATAATAGTGAAATCTTTGCTGAAAGATATGATGTATATACAGAATATACTCTATTTGATGGTGAGGATATGAAAAGAATAGATAGATTGATGATCGATAGGGAAAAGAAAAAAATAACAATTATAGATTACAAGACGGGTATTAAGTTTGAAGAGGAACAGCTTGAAAATTATACTGATCTGATAAATAATAAACTTAGTGATGATTATGAGATCGAAAGCAAATTTTTAGTTGTTAAAATATAGATTAAATGATTTTATAATAAATTCATATAAAAACACTTAAGATTTTGGAGGGATAATAGAATGAAGGAAGAAAGAAAGGTTATGCTTATTTTGGAGTCCTTGAGCAAGGCTCTAGAGGATGTAGAAACTGAAATGAAAGAAATGGAAAAAAGCCAGCCCAGTTCTGAAAATGCAGGTGTTTTTGAGCTGGCTCTAAAAAGCAAAAAACAGAGAAAAGCAGATTTGAAAGAGCTTTATAACGGTATCAAGGATAATTATATTCCCCAAGAGAAGGTTTTAACCGATATATTTGATCAAATTTAATCGCCTTTTGATAACCTTGCTGTCACAATTTAAGTGGTTGGGAAGCAGGCTTTGTTTTCAACTCTTTAAATCACCAGTCGAATTCAGCTTCATCTCCCAGTAAGTTTTCTGCCAGCGCATATAACTGGTTTAAAAGATCAACAAAACTGGCATAATTTTTTGGTGAATCAAAATTAATGTGGTGGGCAAAGTGAAAATGCGATTCTCCTTTGTGGTTGAGGCTGCACTCAAAAAAGTCTTTTTGGCTTTCCACAGTGTAGTCCTCAGCTTCACCACTTTCATTAGTCTTGAAATTAGAAAACTCTGCTTCTAAAACTTTTATAGCTATTGTCTTATCCTCGATTCTATACCTTATGAGATAACCGTAATTGCCGGGTTTTTTATAGATCAGTTCACTGTATTTTTCCTGCATATTATTCACACCACTTTAACTTAGCTTTGAGCTCACCGATGCCTTCGATTTCATATTCAAAACTGCTTTTAAAAACAGGAATTAATTTCATTTTGCCTATATTGGTCTCATATATTTCCTGGTCATCCCAGATGTCATCAGTTTTTCCATAGCCGTGCCACTTTAGGCATCCTTCTTCAATTTCCACAAAAATTGTAGCCAGCATTTCTTTAGCAAAATTAACCGCTTTAACTCGATATTCTTCACGCATGCTTAAAACTCCTTTTTTGTTTTATTTAATTCATTTTATCATCTATTTAAGAA
>JAXKWB010000036.1:0-13914 GCA_036172385.1 Halanaerobiales bacterium
TTATTTAGACATTTTGACAGACTCTACATTTCATACAGCCTTATACAATACCACTTTTATGTGGCTGACAAGTACACCTTTGATTCTGGGTTTTGCTCTTATTTTAGCGGTGATGTTAAATAAAAAGGAAGTTAAATTTTTAAAATATTTTAGAGTTGGTTATTTTATGCCATTTGTTACCTCCACCGTAGTAGTTGGAGTTATTTTTACTATTTTATTAGATGGAACTTTTGGTCTGGTTAACTTTTTTATTGAAAGTATTGGTTTTGAAAAAATTCGCTTTTTAACCAGTACAGCCTGGTCCAAAATTTCAATCGTCATTGTGCTTACCTGGCGCTGGGTCGGTTATAATACAATTATAATGCTGGCTGGACTGCAGAACATACCAGAAGATTTGTATGAAGCAGCGGAGATAGATGGAGGAAGTACTTTACAGAAATTTTTCTATATTACAGTCCCCATGATGAGACCAATTATTCTTTTTACTTTTATCCTTTCTACAATTGGTTCTTTTCAGATTTTTACCGAGCCATATATTATGACCGGTGGAGGACCCATGCAGTCTTCATTATCTGTGGTCCAGTATTTATATAATGCCGGTTTTCAGCAGTTTAGAATGGGATATGCTTCAGCTTTATCCTATGTCTTATTTGCTATTATCTTTGTAGCTTCATATTTTCAGATTAAAATTGGTTCCGGCGAGGAGGGAATTTAAGCAATGTTTACAAAAGATAAAATAACAACAATTATATTTTATATTTTACTGATCACAGGAGTTATCATCTCTTTATTCCCTTTTTTCTGGATGATTTCATCTTCTTTTAAAACACTGGCTGAAATCTCAGCCTATCCTCCCAGTTTATTTCCAGATAATATAATGTGGAATAATTATAGAGATGTATTTGAGACTTTACCATACGGGAGAAACCTCTTCAACTCATTTTTTGTTGCCTTTATGTATACTTTTTTTGGAGTCTTTATCTCTGCAACTGGTGGTTATGCGCTGTCAAAGTATAGAGAAGCTCCAGGGAGAAGATTGTTTTTTGCTGTAATTTTATCAACGATGATGATTCCAATGCAGGTACTGGCAATCCCCTTATATATTTTAATGGCTCAGATCGGCTGGATTAACTCCTATCCGGCCTTGATTTTACCATTTGCTGCTCAGGGCTTTGGTTTATTTATGCTCAAACAGTATATTGATGGGATTCCCGATGATCTGATCGAAGCAGCCCGGATTGACGGCTGTGGAGAATTCAGGATTTTCTTTCAGATTATTTTGCCGGTCATCAAACCTGCTGTGGCAGCACTGGGAACAATCTACTTTATGAACAATTATAACCTGTTTTTCTGGCCTCTGATTGTAACAAACAAAACAATTATGTATACTGTTCCGGTGGCTATTGCTCAGCTGCAGGGCCAGCAGTTTGGAATACCCCTGCACCACATTATGGCAGCAGCCACAATGTCAACAGCACCTCTGATAATTATTTTCCTCTATTTCCAGAAATACATTATCTCAGGAATTACAATGGGAGCTCTCAAAGGCTAAGAGATTATGGCTTCAGCTGCAGAGCAAAATAGGCTGGAGCTTTAATTATTTAAGCAGATATTAATAATTTAATTGAGGAAATTGGATAATTAATAATTAAGACTCGCAAAAGGATGATAAAAAGTTAAAAGTGTCATATAATGAAATTAGTAATTAAAAGCGTTTAAAATAAAAAATATTAGAAGAGGTGAGTTAAATGAAAGAATGGGAAGATCCAACAATTTTTGCAGTTAATAAGCGTCTACCAAATGCAAATCGTATTTTCTTTTTAGATCAGCAGACATTAAAAGACTATAATTTTCAATCATTAAATGGAGAGTGGGATTTTAAGTATCTCTCAAACCATAATACATATCAGCAGGACTTTTACAGAAAAGATTTTTCTACTGTCGACTGGGATACAATTACTGTCCCCTCTAATTGGCAGCTTCAGGGTTATGATAGACCACATTATACCAATGTGAATTATCCATTTCCTGTAGAACCACCAAAGGTACCTTCAGAAAATCCGGCCGGTCTTTATCGCCGCAAATTTTATCTGAGTCCGGACCGGGAAGGTGAGCAGAATCTTATTCGTTTTGAAGGAGTTGATTCGGCCTTTTATCTCTGGTTAAACGGGGAATATATTGGCTACAGCCAGGGAAGCAGACTGGCGGCAGAATTTGATTTAACTAAACATTTAAATTATGGTGGAGCCAACATTCTGGCAGTTAAGGTTATTAAGTGGTCAGATGGAAGTTATTTAGAGGATCAGGACATGTGGTGGTTGAGCGGCATTTTCAGGGATGTTTATCTCTATTCTCAGCCATTTTTTCAGATTGAAGATTTTAAGATTGAAAGTGAATTTAAAAGAAATCAGGAAATTGGAATTCTTAACTGTGATTTTGAGGTGCTTTCCTACCAGGAATTTATTCCAGCAGGAGGTAAAATAAAAATTAACCTTTATGATCAGGGAGTTAAGGCAGCAGACAAAATACTGGAACTGCCAGCTTTAAAAAAGACCAGGCTCAAAAAATTTAAAACTGATTTAGAAATAACTGAGCCAGTACCCTGGTCAGCCGAAAATCCGTATCTTTATCAGCTGGAGGTTGAACTTTTAGATCCAGAAGGAGAAACAATCCAGACTATCAGACAGAAAGCTGCTTTTAGAACAGTTGAAATCAAAGATGCCCAGCTGCTGGTTAATGGGGAACCTGTAATGATCAGAGGAGTCAACAGACATGATTTTGATCCAGATCTGGGACGGACTGTCAGCAGAGCCCAGATGGAAAAAGATGTACTGCTGATGAAGCAGCACAATATCAATGCAGTCCGGACAGCCCACTATCCAAATCACCCCTATTTTTATGAGCTCTGTGATAAATATGGACTTTATGTACTGGCAGAAACAGACATCGAATGCCACGGTATGGAACCGGTTGGCCGCTGGGATGAGCTGGCAGATTCCAGTGAGTGGACAGCAGCTTTTGTGGATCGGATGGATAGAATGGTTGAGCATTATAAAAACCATCCATCTATCATAATCTGGTCTTTAGGGAATGAGTCAGGTTTTGGAGATAATCACCGCAAAATGACGGAGCTGACCCGCAGACTTGATCCGACTCGTCCTATCCATTATGAAGGTGATCGCAAACAGGAAGTCGTTGATATCATTGGACCAATGTATCCTACAATTGAGCAGACTGCAGAACTTGCAAAAAAACAGGAAAAACCGGTTATCCTCTGTGAATATGCTCATGCAATGGGGAATGGTCCGGGTGAACTTAAGGAATACTGGGAAGTCTTTTATGAGCATCCTTCCGCTCAGGGAGGATTTATCTGGGACTGGCTGGATCAGGGAATTGCAGTTGAAAATGCAGAAGGAGAGATCTGCTATACCTATGGGGGAGATTTTGGAGAAGAGCCCCATGATAAAAACTTTAACATTAACGGGCTTGTATTTCCAGACCGCACTCCTTCTCCCGGCCTAACAGAGTATAAGTATGTGATGGCACCATTTAAGATTAAAGATTTTAATTTTAAAGATGCTGTAGTTACAATAGAAAATCAATTTGACTTTATAGACAGCTCAGATTATCAGCTGAAGTGGGAAGTTAAAACTGCCGGCAGGGTAATCGAAAGCGGCAGTCAGGATTTCGAGTTAAAAGCAGGAGAGGCTCAAGAATTTAAAGTCAGAGGTCTTCAGCTGGATAACCTGGAGCTTCTGATTGAAGAAAAGGGAAGAGAAATTGGCTCTAATCTCCCGGCTGACAGTTATCTTAATTTTAGGATTAAATTAAAAAATAAGAAAAATTGGGCAGAACCTGGACATGAGATTACTTTTAAACAGTTCAAATTACCATTTGTTTTTGACCGTCTCTATCACCCGGCTGAAAATCATTCACAAAATAAGGAATTAACTATCCAGGAAAGTGATCTTTACTTAAAAATTGACGGCAGTGATTTTAAGATTTACTTTAATAAAGCCAGTGGTCAGCTCAGTGATTATAATTATCGAGGCAAAAGAATTATCGAAAAAGGACCTGAGCTTAATTTCTGGCGAGCGCCAATTGATAATGATAATACAGAAGTTACCCATAATTATACAACTGTCTGGAAAGAAGAGGGTATTGATAAGTTAAGACAGCGGCTGGAACTGCTCAAAGTTGTAGAAGTTAAACCTACTTATGTTATAATCAAAAGCAAATATACACTTGCTCCAGCAGCTAAGGATTTAATTATCAGAGCAAGTCTTGAATATAAGATTTACAATAATGGAGAAGTTGAGGTTACCGCTGCCGGTGGATTTGCAGATCAAAAAGAGCATTCACTACCAAGAATTGCTCTGGAACTGGAGTTGAGTCAGGATTTAGAGCAGATTAGCTGGTTTGGTAAAGGACCGGGAGAATCATATCCGGACAGTAAAAGAGCAGCTTATATTGATTTCTTTACTAAAAAAGTGGGAGAGCTGCATACACCTTATGTCTATCCCCAGGATAATGGAAATCGGTCTGAGACTAAATGGATGCAGTTAAAAAATAGGGTTGGAGCTGGAATTGAATTCTATAACTCCAATAAATTTGATTTCACTGCTCACTGTTACAGCAAAAAAGATCTGGAGCTGGCTGATCACGACTGTGAACTCCCCTATAGAGATGAAATTCATCTGGAATTAATCCATCGAAATCGAGGTCTGGGAAGTACTTCCTGTGGACCGAAAGCTCTGGAGAAATATGCACTGAAAGTAAAAGATTTTGAATTTCAGCTTAAATTTAAAGGAATAGACTATTAGAATATGTAGATAGGTACCAGGTACAAAACGGCCGTTTTGTACCTGGCACCAAAAAGATTTATTTTTACAAAATAAGTAAACTTTAATAATGTTTAAAAAGAGGGCGATTATATGGCTGTAACTTTAAATGATATTGCCAGAAAAGCAGGAGTTTCGCTGGCAACAGTATCACTTGCTCTAAATGGCAGCAATAAAGTAAATAAGGATACTAAACATCGCATCAAAGAAATTGCAGAAGAACTTAACTATGTCCCCAATGCCAGAGCAAGAGCTTTAGTCAAAAAGTCAACTAAAACTATTGGACTGGTAATTCCGGAGGTAGTTAATCCCTTTTTTGCTGAGCTGGCCCAGTCAATTAAAGATTATGTTCGCAGTCAGGAATTTAATGTTATTTTATGCAGCACTGATTATCAGAGTGAAGAAGAATTGAGATATATCAAAATGTTTCGCTCCGGTCAGGTTGATGGAGCAATTTTTGCCTGTGCGGGAGATTTAATGGCAGAACACAATGATTTAATTATCAAACTGGTTAAAGAAAATATCCCGGTAATTTATGTTGACCGGGATGGTTTAAATCATGATCTAATACCAATTGTAAAAAGTGACATCTACAATGCAGCTTATCAGGCTGCTGACTATTTAATTTCTCTGGGTCATAAAGATCTAGGATTTATTGGTCAGAGTGTTGAGAGATTAAGCGGAGTAAAAAATGCTTTAAAAGACCAGGGCTTAGAGATTAAAGAACAAAATATTTATTATGATTACTTAAAAATGGAAGGTGGCTATACAGCTGGCGAGAAAATAGCTGCCAGAAATGAAAGGCCAGATGCAGTAGTCTGTTTAAATGATGAGATGGCCATTGGGGTAATTCAGGCCTTAATTGCCAGGAATGTTAAAGTTCCAGAGGAAATATCAGTTGTAGGAATTGACAATATTAAGATGGCAAATTTTTACAACCCATCTTTAACCACAGTAAATATCCCGGTCAGTAAAATGGGAGAAAAGGCCGCTGAAATTCTGATGAAAAAAATATCAGGAAAAACATTAAGTCCTAAAGAAAAATTTTTTATCTTTCCAACTGAGCTAATTATTAGAGATTCAACCAGAAAAATATAATTTGTACCTCCCTTATCAAAGAAAAACTCTGATGGATTCAGTTAATCTGTTAGAGTTTTTCTTATTTTTTTGATAAAATAAACTTAAACGTCAGGTATCAGGAACAAATAAGCTTATCTGTACCTGGTACAGAAGAAATAATTCACAAATAAATAAAACTGGAGGCCAAAAATGAAAATAGCACCATTTAAAGTAGAAGAGTGGATGAATGAGTATGAGATGGATGCTGAATACAATATCGCAGAAACCTGTGTGGAGTCACTGACTGTCGAGGAATTATTGAATTTTAGTGATGATCCGGAGGCCAGACTGGAAGAAATTAAAAAGCTGCAGCTTACTTATGGGGATATTAAAGGCTCAGCTGCTTTTAAAAAAGGAGTAAGCAGTCTTTACAAAACTGTAAAACCAGAGTATGTTTTGCCATCACATGGAGCAATTGGAGCCAACTTTCTTCTGCTGTACTCTCTAATCGAGGCCGGAGATGAAGTCGTTTCGGTTTTCCCAACCTATCAGCAGCTCTATTCCATTCCCGAATCATTTGGGGCTGAGGTTAAAAGGCTGGACTTAAAATATGAAGATGGATTTCTGCCGGATTTAGAAAAATTAAAATCGCTGGTCAGTCAAAAAACAAAGCTGATTGCAATCAATAATCCCAATAATCCTTCTGGAGTAGTAATCAAGAGGGAGCTTTTAGAAGAGATAGTAGAAATAGCGAGAGCAGCCGATGCCTATATTCTGGCTGATGAGGTATATCGAGGCTTTAATCTGGAAGCAGATATCCCCTCAATAGCTGATCTTTATCAAAAAGGAATCAGTGTGGGCAGTATGTCCAAAGTATTTTCTCTGGCGGGACTGAGAATGGGCTGGATTGCTGGCCCGGAAGAGATAATTGAGCTCTGTCAACTGCACCGGGATTACACAACTATTTCTAATGGAATGATAGCTGACTATCTTTCTACAATTGCGCTGGAGCATAAGGATAAAATTATAAAAAGGAACCTTGCCAAAGTAAAAAAACAGCTGCAGATTCTAGATGACTGGGTTCAGAGTCAGCAATTAATTGAATATGTTAAGCCAAATGGAGGTACAACTGCTTTTTTAAAATACAAACTTGATCTGGGTTCTGAAACTTTTGCCAAAAAATTATTTAAAGAAAAAGGGGTTCTGGTAGTGCCCGGGATTGCCTTTGGCAGAGAAGGATTTTTAAGAATAGGTTTTGCCGGCAGTAAACCGGAGTTAAAAAAAGGATTATCTTTACTGGAAGAATTTCTGGAGGAAAATAAAAATGGAAAAAATTTCTAAGTACCCGGTACCAATAAATTTTGCAGTTGTCGGAATTGGCTGGCGGGCTGAATTTTTCTTGAGAATTGCGGAGGCTCTACCTGAGCGCTTTGAAGTCTCAGGTGTTGTCAGCAGCAGAGCCAGTAAACGAGAAGAGATTAGAAATAAGTGGGGGCTTAAAGCCTATCAGTCAGCTGAGGAACTGCTTGCAAATGAGAATCCCGATTTTGTAGTGCTTTCCATCAGTAAAGAGGCAGCTGCTGATGTGATTTTGCAGCTGGCAGAGACCGGGATTCCAATTTTAGCTGAGACTCCACCGGCAGCCAAGCTATCAGAACTGATTAAGTTGAATAAAAAACTGGGGGAAGATTATCCGATTCAGATTGCAGAGCAGTATCATCTGCAGCCATTACATCAGGCGATTTTTAGGCTTATTGATTCCGGCCGTCTGGGAGAAATTAATTATGCTCGAGTTTCGATCAGCCACGGCTATCATGCAGTAAGTCTGCTGCGCAAGGCACTGGGGATTGAATTTGAAAATGCGGAAATTGAAGCCAGAAGTTTTAAGCAGCCGATAGTAAAAGGGCCGGACCGTTCTGGCTCACCGGAGAAAAAAGAAATTGTCAGCAAAAGGCATGAGTTTGCATTTTTAGATTTTGACGGTAAATTAGGAGTTTATGATTTTGAACGGGACCAGCACCGGTCCTGGATTAGATCTCAGGAAATTTTGATCAGAGGTAGTGAAGGCGAAATTAAAAATTCCAATCTCAAATATTTAAAAGATTATCAGACTCCAATCGAATTAGAGTTAAAAAGAGTAGAAGCTGGAATTAATCAGAATCTGGAAGGTTTTTATTTAAAAGGAATAACCTGTGGGGAAGAGTGGCTCTATCAAAATCCATTTCTGCCGGCGAGATTTTCGGATGACGAAATCGCTGTTGCAGCAGCTTTAATTAAAATGAAGGAGTTTTTAGAGACAGGAATAAGCTTTTATTCTTTAGCAGAGGCTTCCCAGGATCAGTATTTTGCATTACTAATCGAGGATGCTTTTCAGAAAAAGGGAAAAATTGAAACTCAAAAACAGATCTGGAGTTCTGATTAGAAAATTATTTTGGAAAAAATTTCTAAGTACCCGGTACCAAAAACCAGGAGGGTTAAGTATGAGATATTATAACTTTCCAGCTGAAGGAGACCGCAATTGTGATGTACGACTTTTTGCTACGGAAGAACTTTATCAAGATATTGAACAAACTGCTCTAAAGCAGCTTTTTAATGCCAGTCAGTTACCTGGAATTATTTCTGTGGTTGGAATGCCCGATTTACATCAGGGATATGGACTGCCCATTGGGGGAGTTATGGTTTCTAAATTTGAGAACGCGATAATCTCTCCGGGGGCTGTTGGTTTTGATATTAACTGTGGAGTTCGACTGCTGACAACCGGACTGAATTTTACGGATCTGGGGCAGAAAATTGAGTCGTTGATGGCAAAGGTTAAAGCTCAAATACCTGCTGGTCTGGGAAGTAAAAGGATGAATTCTTTTCAGAGAAAAGATTTTAAACAAATTGTCGAAGAGGGAGTCCCTTTTCTGGTGCAGAAACAGGGCTCAGGAACCGAAGACGATATTGAAAATTGTGAGGAAAATGGTTTTCTAGAGCCGGCTGATTTTGGAGCTGTACCAGAAAAAGCAGTTGAGCGGGGTTTAAATCAGCTTGGTACCCTCGGCTCAGGTAATCATTTTTTGGAGTTACAGAAAGTAGACAAGGTTTATGATCAAAGCTGTGGCCTGGAAGAAAATCAGATTACATTTATGATTCATACTGGCTCGCGTGGATTTGGTCATCAGATTGCAAAACATTATACCGAACTGGCAAAAAGCTCAGGTGTTAAAACTCCCAATAAAAGTCTGGCCTCTTTCCGTTTTAATTCCCGGGAAGGACAGCAGTATCTGCAGGCAATGGCGGCTGCGGCAAATTTTGCTTTTGCCAACCGGCAGCTGATCACCCATGATTTGCGTCAGCTTCTGCAGGGCATTTATTCTGGAGAGAAATTACCTCTCTATTATGATCTAACTCATAATGTGGTTAAAAAAGAAGTCCAGCAGGGAGAAGAATATCTGGTTCACCGTAAGGGTGCCACTCGACTGCCTCCGGATGGAATCGCCCTGATTCCCGGTTCGATGGGAACTTACAGTTATTTGATTCGTTCCAGTAATAGTGAAGCAACAGCAGAGTCCTATCATTCTGTAGCTCATGGAGCAGGCAGAAAAATGAGCCGGACTCAGGCCAAAAAAACAATTAATCAGGAAAGACATAAAGATAAAATGGGAACAGTCAGGTTATATCAAAGTGGTTCAGGTAGTATACTAGATGAATCACCACTGGCCTATAAAGATATTAATGAGATAATTGATTCACTGCAAAAAACAGAAATTGCTGCCCCGATGGCCAGATTGAAGCCGCTGGCTGTTTTAAAAGGGTAGGTTGATCAGGAGTTCTGTTTTTCATCTAGAATATAATATATAGAAGAAATAGTAAAATTTAGCGCTTTAATTTGTAAAAGTCTGAATTTTGGCATTTTAATTTTAAATCTTAAAAGGGGGAGTTAAATTGTTTATTAAAAAGAAAAAATTGATGCTGACTTTAATTTTGGCTTTGAGTTTTGTTCTGCTCATTGGAGGAATTATTTCGGCAAAAGAATTAACGGTGATTGCAACCAGTGATATTCACGGTGCAATTTATCCCTGGTCCTATAAAATAGGGGAAGAAGCTGATATTGGACTGGCCAGAATAGCTTCAATGGTTAAAGAAGCCAGACAGGAGAACCCCAATCTGCTTTTAGTAGATGCAGGAGATACGATTCAGGGAAACACCCTGACTGCACTTTTTAAAGACCGCCGTGATGTAGTTCATCCAATGATGAAAGTAATGAATCACATGGGCTATAGTGCGATGACTCTGGGTAACCATGAGTTTAATTTTGGCCTAGAAACTCAGCAGGAAATTTTAGAAGATGCCGAATTTCCTATTTTATCTGCCAATACTATAGTTAAAGAAACGGGTAAGTTATTTGTTAAACCTTATACAACTAAAGAAATTGATGGAGTTAAAATTGGAATTCTGGGCTTAACCACAACCAATATTCCGCTCTGGGATGGAGACAAGGTTAGAAGTTTAGAATTTAAAGATATGGACAAGGCTGCAGCAGAGTATCTGCCGGAATTAGAAGAAAAAGCAGATGTAATTATTGCTCTGGTCCATGCTGGTTTAGAAGGACGTCATGATCCAACTGAGGGAGACAGAGCCCGCAAGGTGGCAGAAAATAATCCTGGTATTGATTTAATGATTACCGGTCATGATCATGAAACAGTCAACGAAGTAATAAATGGTGTACTGGTCATGGCAGCAACAGATGCTGGGGAACAGGCTTCTAAAATCAAACTGACAGTCGAGGAAGAAAATGGTGAGTGGGTTGTCACCAAAAAAGAAGGTACTCATCTGGAGGCTGAAAATTATAAGGCAGATCCAGAAACTCTGGCAGCTGCTGAACCTTATCACAAAGAAGTAGTAGAATATGTAAATACACCAATTGGTTATGCAGCGGGAGACTTCCGACCTGCAGATCCAGTAGAAGGTATTCCTTCTGCCCAGATTATGGATACAGCTTTAGTAGATTTAATAAATGAAGTCCAGCTGGCAAATACTGATGCAGATATTTCTGCGGCCGCGTTATTTGATTCGGATTCTACTATTAATAAGGGTCCAGTTTCAATTAAAGATGCTGCCCGTATTTATAAATACAGCAACACTCTTTATGCCGTAAAAGTAAGCGGCAGTGAATTAAAAGAATTTATGGAATCTAGGGCCGCCTATTATAATAAATATCAGCCTGGAGATGTAACAATCAGCTTTGATCCAGAAATGCGCGGTTATTCTTATGATATGTTCCAGGGTGTGGAATATAAAATTGATATTTCTGAACCTGTAGGTCAAAGAATTAAAGACTTAAGATTTAAAGGAGAACCAGTCAGAGATGATCAGACATTTAAGCTGGCAGTTAACAACTACCGCTACAGTGGTATGAAGTCAGCCGGCGTTTTCTCTAAGCAGCCCTATTTTAAATCAGAAGAGGGAATTAGAGAAATGATTATTGACTATATCGATCAGAAAGAAACTATTGATCCTGAACAAATTGTTGATCACAACTGGGAAATAATTGGTGCTGATTTAGATCATCCTCATAAGCAAGAAGCTCTTTCCTTAATCAACAATGATGTTTTAAAAATACCTGCTGTTAATCGCTCCTGGAATGCAGCCAGTATCAATTTAGAAGAAAAGCTGACAAAGATGGACCTGACAAAGGTTCTAATCAGAATGTTTAATTATGATATTCCAGAAAACATTGAAGAGCCAACATTTAAAGGTCTGGAAGGAAAAGACTTAGCTTTTGCCGAAGCTGCTCTGATGGCAGGATTGGTTGAAAAGAATAATGGTAATTTTGAAGCAGGTAAAGTGCTGACTCGAGAAGAAGCTGCTGTAATGTTAATTGAGGCAATGAGAATTGCAGATGAGGCAGACCCTTCTGTTTTAGATCAGTTTAAAGATGAAAGTAAAATAACAAGAAATTTAAGGGATAAAGATAAGCTCGCTTTAGCAGTTGAAATGGGATTCTTAGTCGGTAGAGCTGATAATACTCTTGCTCCCAGGACAGCCATGACATTTGGAGAAATGACAGCAATGCTTTACAGAGTTCGTGATAATTATAAGCAGATAGATGTGCTTTCGACAAATGATTTTCACGGCAAGGTGGAAGCCGGCTATGAAGCTGGAGCAGCTAAGCTGATGGGTGCAATTAATCACTATCGTAGTGCTAATTCAAAAGGCACAATTCTGGTGGATGGTGGGGATGCCTATCAGGGAACACCAATTTCCAGTCTTAATAATGCAAAACCGGTAATTAAGTTTATGAATCACGCCCGCTATGTAGCACAGGCTGTAGGTAACCACGAATTTGACTGGGGAATTGAAGAATTGAAGCGGATTAATGAGCAAACATATTTCCCCCTGCTGGCAGCCAATATCGTTAATAAAAATACTGGCAAATTAGTTGAATGGGCTCAGCCAACCCGGATGATTCCAGCTGCTGGAGTCAAAATTGGTTTGATCGGTATTTCAACACCTGATACTAAGGGTACCACCATGCCTTCCAATATTGCTGAGCTTAAATTTACTGATCCAGCAGCAGCTATTGAAAAGTACAGTGCCCGCTTAAGAGAACAGGGAGCAGAAATGATAATCGTTGTCAGTCATCTTCCTGGAACAACTGATTATGATAGTGGTCAGGTAAGTGGAGAATTGGTAGAGGTGGCTAAGAAGGTTGATGTTACAGGTATAGTTGGCGGTCACAGTCATCATACAGTAACTGCCGTTGTTAATGGCAATCCGATTGTAGAGGCTTATAAGCACGGACGTGAACTGGGTAATTTACGGTTCTTTGTAAGTGAAAAGACAGGTGAAATATATAATGCAGTTCCAATGAGCCATCCAGTTCGTAAAAGTGTAATTGATCTGGAAAAGAATCCCAAAATTGAAGAAATGGTCAGTAAATATCAAAAAGAGTTGGAACCAATTATGTCGGAAGTTCTGATTGAGACTGAGCAAAAATTAGTCAGCAGTTATGATAAAATTTCTAAAATAGGTGCTTTAACTACTGATGCAATGGCTCAGGAAGTAAATGCTGATATTGCTTTCCAGAATCCAGGCGGATTAAGAATTGATCTACCTAAAGGAAAAGTTAATGTAGGCCATATTTATGAGCTCTTACCATTTGGAAATACAATTGTAACTGGTCAGATGACCGGAAAACAGATTGTATCAATTTTAGAGCAGAGCTTTACCTTTGATAAGGGAATGATGCAGCTTTCCGGATTGAGGGTAAAATATGATAAAGATCAGCCTGAGTATGAGCGGGTAGTGGCTGTAACTCTTGCTGATGGAACTCCACTTAAAATGGACAAAAAGTACACAGTAGCTACTAATAATTTCCTGGCTGAGGGTGGAGATGGATTTGCTACCCTGACTGAGGTTAACTTTACAGATAGCTATATTAAAGTAAGAGATGCTTTAATTGAGCATCTGCGTGAGCTGGAAGAAATTAAGGTGGATCCTGCGCAGAGAGTAATAGAAGTAGATCAGTCAGCAGCTCTAAGAATCAGAGATGCTGCCTAAAAAATATTACTTCAAACTGGCTTTAAAGAACAGCACCCTTTTAAAAGGGTGCTGTTCTGCTTTTATTTATCAGCATTATAATTTATAATGAAATAAGAAGCTGTTTTAAAAAATTTACTGGTACCTGGTACTCAACAATAATTATCAGCCAGCCGCAGCTATAATTCAAAAGGAAGGTGATCCTGTTGGAAAGAAATCAAATTTTAATAAATTATGGTGATCAGGGTAAAAAAATGGTTAAAGAACTGCTGCAGAAAATAAAGATTGAAGAGGAGCTGCAGCCAGATGATCTAATTGCTTTAAAGCCCAATCTAATTAACGCTACTAAGTCAGAAAAAGGAGCGACTACTGATCCAGAAATAGTAAAAGGAGTAATTGAATATCTGCAGGCCAGGTCATTTAATAATTTAATGATTATTGAAGGTTCCTGGGTAGGAGCAGAAACAGAGAAGGCTTTTGAAGTCTGCGG
>JAXKWB010000037.1:0-12764 GCA_036172385.1 Halanaerobiales bacterium
AAATATAACCAGGATGGGATGTATATTGAACGAGCAGACCCCAGGCTGACCAGGATTTATATTGAACCAACCAGTGACTGCAACTTAAACTGCAAGACCTGTGTCCGTCATTCCTGGGAAGAAGAGCTTGGTTTTATGGAGCTGGCAGATTACAAAAAATTAATTGAAGATCTGAAGGACTTCGATGGATTAGAGAAAATTTCTTTCTGGGGAATTGGAGAACCTCTTTTCCATCCCCAGATTGCAGAAATGATTGAGCTGGCCTCCAATCTGGGGGTTAAAACTCAGATAATCACCAATGCTCTTTTACTGGATCAAAAAAAAGCAGAAGCCTTACTGGAAGCTGGACTTGACAGCCTGGTAGTTTCGGTTGATGGAACTTCTCCAGAGACTATGGCTGATATTCGATCTGGAGCTGATCTAAAAACTGTAATTGAAAATGTGCGCAATTTTCACAGTTTACGGGATAAAAAACAGAAAGAATGTGAGATTGGAATTGAATATGTAATTATGAAATCAAATGTGGATGAACTTAAGGATCTGCGTAAGCTTGCTTTTAGAATGGGCGCTTCTTTTATATTTCTCACCAATTTGCTGCCCTATACTGAGGATATGTCAGATGAAATACTTTATTCATTTTCTATCAGCCGCTCTCAACCTGAAATTAGAACTGAACACAGGCCAGAGATTTATCTGCCGCCAACTGACTTGAGAGAGGACATTATTCGTGATCTGGCTGCAGTGGGAGGAAAATCCAGTTCGATCAGTACAACCCAGGTTCCTTTTAATCCTCATCGAGGTTACTGTAAATTTGTAGAAGATGGCTCAATTGCAGTTAACTGGCGGGGAGAGGTCAGTCCCTGTATTGCTTTAATGCACAGTTATGACCTTTATATTAGAGATCGCAAAAAAAAGATCAACAAATATTCTCTGGGAAAAATCACAGAACAAGCTCTCTCTGATATCTGGCAGAGAGAAGAATTTAAAAATTTTCGCAAAAAAGTAAAAGAATTCCCCTTTTCAGACTGTACCCAGTGTTCGGGCTGTGAGATGTCTAAAGAAAACAAAGAAGACTGTCACGGCAATGAATTTCCGGTCTGTGGAGACTGCCTCTGGGCCAGGGGAGTTATTCAGTGTCCTTAAATAATAAAATTTTAATCTAAAAATAAATAATTTTCTAAAAATTAAGCAGGAATTCAAGTTGTAATACTGAATATTAGTAATATACCTTCGAGTCCTTTTTGCCTACGGAGTTATCTATGGTAGCTGGACCGGGGTTGAGGAAGAAATGACTCAGCCTCCCGTGCTTGGAAAGAAGAGTAATTTTAAAGGAGGTATAATTAATGGGAAAAATTTATGAATATCAGGTTTTAAGAGTAGACTTAACAAATGAAGAAATTAAGCGTGAAAAGATTACCGGAGAAGATGTTAAAAACTATCTTGGGGGTAGAGGTTTAGCATCAAAAATTCTTTATGATGAGATTGACCCGGAGGTAGATCCTTTGAGTCCGGGAAATAAGCTGATTTATGCAACTGGACTTTTAACTGGGACAGCAGCTTCTACTGGTGGTCGTTACATGGTTGTTACCAAAGGGCCTCTCACAGGGACTATTGCCAGCAGTAACTCTGGTGGATTTTTTGGAGCCGAGCTGAGATTTAGTGGAAATGACATTATAATATTTGAAGGCAAGGCAGAGCGCCCACTTTATCTTTCAATTATGGGAGAAGAGGTTGAACTAAAAGATGCTTCTGAACTCTGGGGTAAAACTGTTTATGAGACAACTGATCTTTTAATTGAAAAAGCTGGAGATAAAAATGCAAGAGTCAGCTGTATTGGTCCGGCCGGTGAAAACTTAGTTAAATTTGCTTCAATTATGAATGAAAAAGACAGAGCAGCTGGTAGAACTGGAGTCGGGGCAGTAATGGGCTCTAAAAATTTAAAAGCTGTGGTTGTAAAAGCTGATGAAAAACAGGTTGAATACTTTAAAGACGATATGATGAAAGTTGTCAAAAAGCAGACTAAAATGCTGAAAGAAGATGGGGTAACTGGAGAGGGATTACCTGCCTTAGGTACTAAAGTGCTGGATAATATTATTAATTCTACTGGTCTTTATCCGTCCCGAAATTTTCAGCAGGGTACTTTTGCTGATGTTGATGAAGTATCCGGGGAAGCACTGGTGGAAAAAGGTTATCTGCAGTCAAATAAAGGATGCTATGGCTGTCCGATTCGCTGTGCCAGGGACACTAAACTGCCTAATGGTCAGCAGGGTGAAGGTCCAGAATACGAATCAGGCTGGGCATTTGGAGCTGATTGTGGAGTTAATGATTTAAATGCAATTACCGAGGCTAATTTTCTCTGTAATAATTTAGGTATGGACACTATTACCGCCGGGACCACTATTGCCTGTGCCATGGAGCTATATGAAAAAGGCTATATAGATAAAGATGAACTGGAAAACGGACCTGAGTTAAAATTTGGTTCTTCTGAGTCGATTGTTTATTATGCAGAAAAAATGGCTTACCGCAGGGGTATTGGCGATAAGTTAGCAGAAGGTTCCTATCGACTGGCAGAGTCTAAGGGACATCCCGAACTTTCAATGAGTGTTAAAAAACAGGAACTGCCTGCCTATGATCCACGTGGTGTGCAGGGCCAGGGGCTTAATTATGCAACGTCCAATCGTGGAGGCTGTCATGTTAGAGGTTATATGATCTCGCCGGAAGTTTTAGGATCTCCCGAAAAGCTGGACCCCCAGGAACTGGAAGGTAAGGCTGGCTGGGTTAAAACATTTCAGGATTTAACAGCTGTTATTGATTCAATTGGAATGTGCCTTTTTACTTCCTTTGCGCTGGGGCTTGATGACTATCGAGAAATAGTAAATGCCGGAACTCAGTTTGACTATACATCAGAAACCTTACTTGAAGCCGGAGAGAGGATCTATAACTTAGAGCGTCAGTTTAATCTGGAAGCAGGAATTTTACCTGAGCAGGATAAATTACCAGCCCGTTTTGATGAACCACTCCCTGAAGGTCCTCAAAAGGGTAAAAAATCGGAATATAGACAGATTTTACCTGAGTATTATGAGGTTAGAGGCTGGCAGGAAGATGGCTGGATTGGTGACCAGAAATTAAATCAGATGAAGATTAAATAATAATTTAGTTTAAATAGATTATAGTTAATTTTTAGTTAACTGAGTCTCGCAAATCCATCCAGTTCTCTGCCGGGAACTGGGTGGAATTTTAATATTAAAGGGTGATAAGTATGGCATTAAAAGTTAAATTTTATTCTTTATTCAGGATTAATTTAAAAACAAAAGGTGTGGAATATGAAGTTGAAGAAAGTATTACAATTACTGAGTTAATTAAAAAACTTGATCAGGATTTTGATGGCTATTTTACTCAAAAATTGCTGGAGGAAGATGGAACTATTGCTCGCGGAACAATCATTTTAATAAATGGCAAAAATATCTTCCATCTCGACAAACTTGAGACAAAAGTTTCTGATGGAGATGTAGTTACTTTATTTCCTCCATCGGCAGGAGGTTAATTATGAAAGATTATTTAAAACGGCAGCAAAAATTGTTTACTGAAGCCCAGCAGCAGCGGCTGGAAGAATTAAATATTATGATAGCCGGTACCGGGGGTCTGGGGACAAATCAGGCTCTGCAGCTGCAGCGAATTGGGGTCAATAAGATTTATCTTTATGATTATGATCAGGTGGAAGTGACTAATCTCAATCGTCAGCTCTGCTATGGCAAAAATGATATTGGTCGGTCAAAAGTGGAGGCAGCAGCTGAGTTTTTAGAACAATTTGATTTAGCAACTGAGATTACTGCCAGAAATGAAAGGATAACCCTGGAGACTGCAGTGCCAGCTGATGTTGATATTATTTTTGACGGCCTGGATAATTTTGAGTCGCGCTTTTTACTGGATCAGCTGGCTGCAAAAAATGAAATAGCTTTTATTCATGCCGGAATAGAAGAATTTTTTGCCCAGATTATGCTGGTGCTGCCGGAAAGTAAGCTGCGTTTAAAAGATGTTTTTGCCGGATCAGAGAAGCAAAAAAACCCTGCAGTTTTTTCCCCGGCTGTAACTGTGACTGCCTCGATTCAGGTGCTTGAAGCTTTAAAATATCTGCTTGGTTTTGATGATTATTTAGAAAATCAGCTGCTGCATATTGATTTATTGAGCAGTCAAATGGAGTTAATTGACTTAAAGTGATTTAGTTTTGCTAAACTGGATAAATAAATTTATCGCGGCAGCTGTTAATTGTAATTTCTATACTTGATAAAATTTAATTTCTTTGTTAGGCTTAAGTTCAGGAGATGATAATATGCAGGCAGAAATATATCATTTGTTCCACAGTGGAACTACAGTTAGAGTAAAAAATAAATTATTTATATTTGATTATTATCAAGATCAGCCCCAGCAGGAAAAAGCTCTGCAGAGTTCTCTGGAAAAAGGAATTGTGAGAAAAGACAGCTTTAAAAATATAAAAAAAGCCTATGTTTTTGTTTCTCACAGCCACCATGATCACTATAATCAGGTTATTTTTGATTGGGAAAAATACTGTGATCAGATCAGTTACATTTTAGCAGCAGAGGTAGAACCAGAGCCAGAGTTAAAAAATAAGGACAACCTTTATTTAATGGAAAAAGACGAAGAACTGCAGCTGGAGGATATTGAAATATCAAGTTATGGCAGTACAGATAAAGGTGTTTCTTTTTTAGTTGAACTTGATGATTTAGCGATCTTTCATGCCGGAGATTTAAACTGGTGGAAGTGGAAGAAGTTTACCGAAAAAGTTCAAAAAAGAGAAGCAAGAGAATATAAAAGAGAAGTTGAGAAATTTAAAGATAAGCAGATAGACATTGCCTTTGTTCCGGTTGATCCAAGGCTGGAAGAATATTATTATCTGGCTGGAGAGTACTTTATTGATCAGGTTAAACCGGCACTTTTTGTGCCGATTCACTTTGCTGATAATTATGATGTGACAAAATTTTTTAGAGATCGATTTAATTCAAATCAGACCAGAGTTGCTGAGATTACTGAGCCGGGAGAGAAGATACTGTATACCAGGAAATAGAGCGGTATTAATTTAAGACGTGAATTAAGAAAAAGTTCAGAATTTTACTTGACAAAGAATATTCTTAATATTATACTTATTATAGATAAAGTTAAATGTAAAGGTTTACCCAAGTCTTTTTTCCACCCCAAATAACTAAATTTTAATAACTTGTAGTGGAAAAAAGCAATTTTTTTAATCTTAATGTAAACGTTTACCCGTTTTCATAATAGGGAAGTGGAGGTATAAAAAATGGGAGTAACCATTAAAGATGTAGCAAAAAAAGCTGGTGTTTCTATAGCTTCTGTCTCGAGAGTGATTAATGACAGTAAACCTGTGGCACCAGAAACTAAGGACAAAATACTTAAAGTTATTGAAGAAACAGGTTATAAACCAAATGCAATGGCCAGAGGGTTAAAGAAAAATGAATCAGGTTTGATTGGGCTGGTCACTCCTGATATGCAGAACGGAACATTTTCTGAACTGGTAAAGGGAATTGAGGGGGTAATAGAAAAAAATTCTATGAGTTTAATTGTTGCTAATTCCAAAGGAGAAATTGAAAAAGAATTAAAAGCATTACATATATTTAAAGAACAGCAGCTGGAGGGGATAATTTTCTCCGGAGTTAAATTTACCAAAAAACACAAAGATTATTTTGATAGATATCAGGTGCCAACAGTAGTTGTTTCCCAGAAATTTCCGGGTTCTGGACTTCCTCATCTGACACCAGATAATATCGAAGCTGCTAAAACTGCAGTTGAATTTTTAATAGAAAATAATCATCGCGAAATTGCAATGCTGCACGGTCCTCTTTATGATCAATCTTCCGGAAAAGAAAGGTATCTTGGCTATAAAAAGGCTTTAAAAAATGCAGGTCTTAAAGAAAACAGTGATTACGTTAAAAAAGTTGAGTTCAGCATTAATTCTGGCTATCATAAAATGCAGGAATTGATAGATGAGGTTGAAAAGCTGCCGACTGCTGTTTTTGCAGCTTCAGATAGAGTTGCTATTGGGGCTCTGGACTGCTGTCTGGACAATGGTCTTAAAGTGCCAGATAATATTTCGATAATTGGCTTTGATGATATAGAACTGGCGACTGTAGTCAGGCCAAAGTTAAGTACGATCAGGGTTGACCATGTTGAGCTGGGAAGAAAAGTTGTGGAAGTTCTGCTGGCTCAAATAAAAAAAGAAGAAGTTAAACCTGAATGCCAGAAAATTGATTTTGAATTAATTAATAGAGCTACAGTTAAAAATCTGAGTTAGGTTAAAAGCCTTAAGATTCAACTTATAATAGTTTTAAATATTGCTAATATTAAAATATATTTCAGAAATTAAAAAGTGGAAATTAAAAAAAGTTAAGATTCATTTTAATGATATCTATTCTGTTTTAAATAGTTGGAAAATAGTTTGCAAAAAATTTTTAAGGGGGGAGGTGAACATTAAACAGCAGGGATTTCTTTTATAGTTAGTAATTAGTAGATTAAAATTAAAAAGGGGGGATGGGCTAAATAATAGCCCACAATAATGAGCAAAAGACTAGTTTTAGCTTTAACATTTGTTTTAATTCTAATGGTTTCTGCAGGTGTAATGGCACAGACGGAAATTACAGTCTGGTATCATTCTGGTAGAGGTGCTGAGCGGGCAGTTACTCAGGATCAGGTTAAGAGATTTAATGAGATGCAGGATGAAGTTCATGTAAACTTAGTTGAACTTCCAGAAGGTAGTTATAATGAGCAGGTTCAGGCGGCAGCAGTAGCCAATGATCTACCTGATGTATTAGATCTTGATGGTCCTTATGTTGCCAACTATGCCTGGTCCGGATATTTGCATCCACTGGAAGATTTTATGTCAGAAGAAATGAGAAAAGACTTTTTACCTTCAATCATGGCCCAGGGAACTTATAATGGTCATGTTTATGCACTTGGTGCTTTTGATTCGGGCCTTTCATTCTGGGGGAATAGAAAGTATTTAGAAGCAGTTGACGCAAGAATTCCAACTTCTGTTGAAGATGCCTGGACATATGACGAATTTATGCAGATTGTGGAAGATCTGCAGGCACTGGAAGAGGTTGAGTATGCCCTTGATTTTAAAATGTTTGATGTTGGAGAATGGTATACTTATGGATTTTCTCCATTTTTCCAGGCTTTTGGTGCTGATTTAATCGATAGAGAAGCAAAGCAAGCTGAAGGTACATTAAATGGAGAAAAAGCAGTTGAAGCTGGTAAATGGTTTAAATCACTATTTGAAGAGGGCTATGCAAATCCAAATCCTCCAGGAGATACAGAGTTTATCAATGAAGTAGCAGCTCTATCCTGGACTGGACACTGGAACTACAATCCTTATACAGAAGCTTTAGGTGAAGATTTAGTATTATTACCTGCACCTAAATTCGAACAACAGGCTACTGGTATGGGTTCCTGGGCCTGGAGTATTACTAATAATTCTGAAAATCCAGAAGCAGCCTGGAAATTTTTAGAATTTGTGCTCCAGCCAGAAAATATTGTTCAGATGACAGATGCTAATGGTGCAGTACCGGCCAGATCCTCTGCCGTAGAATTATCTGAACCTTATAAAGAAGGGGGAGACCTGAATTTATTTGTTGAGCAGCTGGAAACTATTGCAGTACCGAGACCTGTCACTCCTGCTTATCCAGTAATTACAGATGCATTTACCACTGCTGTTGATAATTTTGTCAGTGGGGCAGATGTGGAAGAAGAATTAGACAAAGCAGCTCAAAAAATCGATCGGGAATTTCAGTATTTAGGAATTAAATAGAGTATAGTTCTCAGTAATTGCCGGGAGTATTATTCTCCCGGCTCAACTATAAATAAGAAGGTTTAATTTTAATGTTTTTATAATGAAAGGAGGATTTTATGCAGAGGAATGATAAAAAATCTATTGCTACTTTTATGCTGCCGGCTTCAATTTTATTATTGGTTTTTATGATTCTACCATTTTTAATGGCTTTTGGTTTTTCTTTTACCAATCAACGTTTGATTGAAAGCCCAAGGGGAACTCAATTTATCGGGTTAACAAATTATTTTAGAGCCTTTGGGGATGATCTTTTTCAAACTGGACTTAAAAATAATACTATATTTGTGCTGGTGGTTGTACCCCTGCAGACAGCTCTGGCTCTTGCGTTAGCAATTTTAGTTAATATCAAAGTTAAGGGCAACAAAATATTCAGGGCAATTTATTTTATACCGACAGTTACTACTATGGTTGTAGTTTCTGTAATCTGGAGCTTCTTATATCATCCAGAGGGTCTGATTAATGGCTTTTTAACTATAATTACCTTTGGGGCCTGGGATGGAATTGATTTTCTCAATAATACAACTACGGCTTTTCCCTCAATTATGCTGATGTCGATGTGGCAGGGGGTAGGTTTTCAAATGCTTATTTTTCTGGCAGCTTTACAGGAAATACCTGATTCATTTTATGAGGCTGCAGATATTGATGGTGCCAATACCTGGCAGCAATTTTTATACATTACCTTACCTCAATTAAAAAATACTACAACTTTTGTTATTATTTCAACAACAATTCTGGCCTTTAGATTATTTACTCAGGTTTATGTAATGACAAGTGGAGGTCCACAGAACTCTACCTATACAGCTATGCTTCATATCTACAATATGGCCTTTAGGCGTTTAAATATTGGTTACTCTTCTGCTTTAACAGTAATCTTTTTTCTTATAATTTTAGTGATCTCTATTGTTCAGAGAATTGTGCTTAATGATACAGAAGAGGAGGTGTAATAATGAAGAATAAAGAAAAAAGAAAAATTTTAGCATATCTTATAATGATTGTTTTAAGTATTTTCTTTATTTTCCCTTTATTTTATATGATTTCAGTCTCTCTTAATCCAGACGAAACTGCAATTTTGAGAAATATGGCTTCAGTCAGGGCTTTTTTCCCGGGGGAGATTAGTCTGCAGAACTTTTTTGATGTTTTTGATAGAATGCCTTTTGCCAGATTTTTATTTAACTCAACTTTTATAGTAAGTACTACGATTATTATTGGTTTAGTTGTTAATAGTATGATGGCTTTTGGTCTGGCTCGTTTACGCTGGAAGGGCAGGGCATTAATAGTTTCCGGTGTTGTAGCCTTAATGATAATTCCATTTGAAGCAATTGCGGTTCCCTTATTATTGATCACAAATAGACTGGGGTGGCTGGACAGTTATCATGTGCAGATTATACCTTTTATTGCCAATCCTCTTTATATTTTTCTCTTGTTTCAGTTTTTTAAGAATTTTCCATCTGAACTGGAAGAAGCGGCGATTATTGATGGGGCCAACTGGTTTGGAATCTACTGGAGGATTGCTCTACCTTTGTCAAAGCCAATTTTATCAAGTGTCGCAATTCTGCATTTTTTAATGCAGTGGGGATCTTTTCTCTGGCCTTTGATGGTGACAAGAGGACCAGAATACAGACCTTTAACTGTTGCTATGGAAGTCTTCTTTGGTCAGTATCCACGTAACTGGGGAGATATTATGGCCTTTGCAGCAATGATTACAATCCCTGTGCTATTATTATTCCTCTATCTGCAGGATACCTATGTTAATACTGTGGCCAGAAGTGGAATTAAGTAAAAAGTAATTAAACTTTATTTTTCAGAAAAATAATACTATAATATGTAGTGCTAATCGATAAAAACCTGAAAAAAGAGTTAATGATAGATAAAAGAATTTAAGTTTAGATTTTGTAGGAGGCATAAATTATGTTAGTAGATAATTTATATAAGGAAAAATACAGGCCGCAGTATCATTTTTCACCGGCTCAAAATTGGTCCAATGATCCCAATGGACTGGTCTATTATCAGGGAGAATATCATCTCTTTTATCAGTATAATCCAGATGATGTTGTCTGGGGGCCAATGCACTGGGGACATGCTGTCAGCAAAGATCTGCTTCACTGGGAGCATCTTCCTATTGCTCTTGCCCCTGATAATAAGCTGGGCATGATCTTTTCTGGCTCAGCAGTTGTAGATAAAGATGATACAACGGGTTTTTTTGAGGGTGGAGAAGGTCTGGTAGCTATTTATACTACTCATTTAGAGCGTGAAGAAGGTCCTTTACAGCAGCAGGCAATTGCTTACAGCAAAGACAGGGGCCGCAGCTGGATTAAATATGAGGGTAATCCTGTAATTGAAAATTATGGGGTTGCAGATTTTAGAGATCCAAAGGTTTTCTGGCACCAGGAGACAAAAAAGTGGGTAATGATAGTAACCTGTTATGATCGAGTTAGATTTTATAATTCTGCCAATTTAAAGGAATGGAATTATTTGAGTGAATTTGGAGAAAATATTGGTATTCACTGTGGAGCCTGGGAATGTCCGGATCTAATTAAGCTCCCGATAGAAAATCCAGTGAGCTCAGATTCCAGCTCTAATCAAGAAAAATGGGTTTTAGAGGTTGGAGATATTCACGGAGGCGAGTCAGGAGTTGGAGTGCAGTATTTTATTGGAGAATTTGATGGCAAAATATTTGAAAGTGATTATGACCAGAGCTTTTTTGTGGATCACGGCCAGGATATTTATGCTCTGCAGAGCTGGTCTAATCTACCTGATGATCGTTGTATCTGGTTGGGCTGGATGAATAATATTGGCTATATGTCAAAAATCCCTACCACCGGTTGGCGGGGAATGATGTCTATTCCAAGAGAACTTTCTTTAAAAGATGATGGAGAGCGGATAAAGTTAATCCAGAAACCTTTATCTGAACTGGAAGAGTTAAGAGAGGAACTTTATAGTAACGAAAATTTTGAACTTCAGGATAGACTGAGTATTGACTGTAGGGAACAGAGTTTTGAAATCAAAGCAGAAATTGAGTTTAATGAGGCTGCAGAAATTAGTTTTGCTCTGCATAAAAATAAAGAGCAGAAATCACTGCTCAAGCTTAATCAAAAGCAGAATCAGATTATTGTTGATCTTAATAACTCTGGTAATACAGATTTTGATGAGACTTTTCTTTTAGAAAAGAAGATTGATTATAATTTTAAAGAAAAAGTTGAAGTTAATATTTTTGTTGACCGTTCTTCTATCGAAGTTTTTCTGGATGGGGGAGAGGTCAGCATCACTAATCTTGTTTTTCCAGAAAAGCCATCTAAAAAGATAGAAATTAGGACTGATAGTAAAATAACTGTGGTTAATAAATTAGAGGTTTTCAAACTGAAGTCTATCTGGTAAAAATAAAATTAACTTTAGGGGATCAAATCGACAGGATATTTTAGTTCTGTTTTAAAAAATTCTGGAGTAAAAAATTTCTCCAAGAAATGTTGATCTGGCTCTATTTATGTTATAATAAAAGAAATATTATTCAATTTAATAAGGAGGATTTTTTAATGCAGGGAGTAATAACTTTAGGGGAAGCTTTAATTGACTTTACCCCATTAGATGATCAGAATATGGACTTTCGCAAAAATCCAGGAGGAGCTCCAGCTAATGTAGCTGTGGCTTTAAGTAGACTGGGAGTAAATACAAGTTTTATTGGTAAGGTGGGAGATGATGTTTTAGGTAATTTTTTAGCAAAAAAACTGCAGTCAGAAGAGGTTGATATTTATAATTTAATTTTAACAGATGAAGCCAAAACTGCAATTACTTTTGTTACTTTAGATGAAGATGGAGATCGCAGCTTTGATTTTTACATAGATCCCAGTGCTGATAGGTTTTTGCGCGCAGATGAGATTGACCCAGAGCTTTTTGAGCAGAATAAAATTTATCATTTTGGCTCAATTTCTCTAATTGATGAACCGGCAAGATCAGCAACTAAAAGAGGAATAGAGCTGGCCCGGCAAAATGAGATGCTGATCTCATATGATCCTAATTTAAGAGAAATGCCCTGGGATTCTCTGGCCGAAGCAAAAGAAATGATTTTATCTGTAATAGATCAGGTCGATCTGGTTAAAGTTTCGGAAGAAGAGCTTGAATTTTTAACTGGAGAAAAGGATATCAAAAAGGGAGCCGAAAAATTAAAAGCAGAGTATAAAATACCAGTTTTATTTATCACCTGCGGTAGTAAAGGTTCCTACTATTATTTAAATGATCTAGGTTTTGTAGAGGCCTTTAAGGTAGATGCAGTTGATACGACTGGAGCTGGTGATGCCTTTATGTCAGCAGTTTTATATAATTTCAATCAAACTGATTTGACCCTGGCAGAAATCAATAATGATTTCTTAGAGAAGACTTTAAAATTTGCTAATTATTCCGGTTCCCTGGCAGCTTCAGCAAGTGGAGCAATGGCAGCACTGCCAACATTAGAAGAAGTAGAGCAACTAGAACTATAATACAGGATGGTGATAAACTGTGCCGGGCTTATATCAATATTTAGAGGGCAGCGTCTCCACTCTGGAGGCAGAGATTTATACCAAAGCTTCTATGGTTGCAATGTCTCATTCTGTTGAGAAAGTGGTAAAAGAGTATAATTTATATGCAGATATCTATGTTTTGTTTCAGGATTACAAATTCTTTTTATCTGAAAGAGAACGTTATTTAGAACTTGACAAAATCTGCCGCCAGATTTTTATCTTTGCCGAGAATATTCCTGCTGCTGCCGGGAGAGAGTTTAAAAATACTACTTTTATTGAACTTAAAGAGGATTCACCTCTGCTGGAAGAATGGTCGCTGATAGTGATTCATCCTGATTATTCTGCAGTTCTTGCAACCAGAGAAAATAAAGAACTTCAGAAAATCACAAAAGAAG
>JAXKWB010000038.1:0-10138 GCA_036172385.1 Halanaerobiales bacterium
ATATAGCTTTTTCTATTGAACGGATGGCTACAGTGATGGTTATTACCTGTCCTCATGCTCTGGGCCTTGCAATTCCACTGGTGGTAGCTGTTTCTACAACCTTATCTGCTAAAAATGGACTGCTGATCCGCAACCGGACTGCTTTTGAGAATGCTCGTAAAATAGATACTGTTTTATTTGATAAAACTGGAACCTTAACTGAAGGAGAATTTGGAGTCGAAGCAGTGGAAAGTTTTGCCGATGAGTATAATAAAGAAGAAATTTTACAGAAAGCCGCTTCCTTAGAACAGGAATCTGAACATCCAATTGCAAATGGAATAGTAAAAAAGGCTGAAACTGACGAAGTTGAGCTCCTGAAAGTAGATGATTTTGAAATTATAAAAGGTAAGGGAGTAATTGGAAAAATTGATGGAACTGATATTAAAGCTGTTTCTCCAGGCTATCTGGAAGAAAATGAAATAGATGTACCTGAGGATTCTTTAAAAGAAGGTCCTTTTACGGAAGTCTTTATTTTAGAAGCAGGGAATTTAATTGGAGTGATCAGACTGGCTGATCAGATAAGGGAAAGTTCTTATGAGACAGTGCAGAAACTTAAGGATAAAGGTATTAAGGTAAAAATGCTGACTGGAGATAACCAGAAGACTGCAGAGTATGTAAGTAATGAACTCGGTTTGACTGATTACTTTGCCGAGATACTGCCAGATCAGAAACAGAAAAAGGTAGAAGAGCTGCAGGCAGAAGGAGCCTTTGTCGCAATGACCGGTGATGGTGTTAATGATGCTCCTGCTCTGGCAAAAGCAGATATCGGGATTGCCATTGGTTCCGGCACAGATGTAGCAGCAGAAACAGCAGATATTATTCTGGTTGAAAGTGATCCACTTGATGTGCTTAAGCTGATCGAATTTGGAAGCTTAACTTATAAGAAGATGCTGCAGAATCTGTTCTGGGCTACAGGCTATAACGCCTTTGCAATTCCACTGGCTGCTGGTGTGCTGGCAGGTTTTGGAATTATGATTTCTCCGGCAGTAGGTGCGGTTCTGATGTCAATGAGTACAGTAATTGTAGCTATTAATGCCAAACTGCTTAAATTTTAATCTAGCTGAAATATAGCAATCGATTATTTTAACAGAGTTCTAATAATAAAATAATGATAGATTATAGCCTCAGTCAACTTCAAAATTAAAAGTTTTGAAGTAAACTGAGGTCTTTTTTTGCAAAAAATGATTTATATCATAGCTGCCTTCCCGAAAAATAGTTATACTGGTGGTACAAAGTAATCAGGGAGGTTGTTTGAGATGAAAAAGAAATTAAAAATAGTAATGATATCAGGAATTTTAATTGCAATAGGCTGGTTAAGTAATTTATTAAATTTTGATCCACTAATTTTTAATACATCGATGGTGGCAGCGGCGATTGTTGCAGGATACCAGGTAGCAATTAGTGCCTATAACACTCTAAAGATGAAGGTGATCAGTATTAATTTACTGGTAACAATAGCTGCTGTAGGGGCAGTTATTATTGGGGAATACTGGGAAGCGGCAGCAGTTACATTTTTGTTTGCTTTTGGTTCCTATTTAGAAAGCAGAACAGTAGGTAAAGCCAGAGATGCAATTAGAGACTTAATGGATCTGGCTCCCAATCTGGCTGCAGTTATCAGAGAAGGAGAAGAAAAAGAAATAGCTGCAGAAGAAGTAAAAGTTAAGGAGAAAGTAATTGTGCGACCGGGAGAAAAAATACCGGTTGATGGTACTGTAATTAAAGGAAAAAGTGAAGTCAATCAGGCAGCTATTACCGGAGAATCAATACCAGTCAGCAAAGAAACTGGAGATGAAGTCTTCAGCGGTACTATAAATAAAAATGGCTATCTAGAAATTAAAACTGAAAAAGTTGGAGAAGACACAACCTTTGGTAAAATAATTGAACTGGTAGAAGAAGCCCAGGAGGAAAAAGCTCCCACTCAAAAATTGATGGAGCGTTTTTCTAAATACTATACACCAGGAATTATTCTGCTTTCACTTATTTCCTATTTTATCAGCGGTAGTGTCAGACTTTCACTAACTCTGTTGGTTATTGGCTGTCCGGGAGCACTTGTTATTTCAACCCCGATATCAATTGTAGCCGGAATTGGTAATGGAGCTAAAAATGGAATTTTGATCAAAGGAGGTGAGTACTTAGAAAAATCAGGAGAAATCGATATGGTTGCCTTTGATAAAACTGGAACCTTAAGTAAAGGAGAAGCAGAAGTTGATCAGATAATAACTTATAATAATAAAAGTGAAGCTGAAGTTCTAAGACTGGCTGCGATTGCTGAATTTAATTCTGAACATCATCTGGCCCGGGCCATCAAAAAGGAAGCAGAAAAGATGCTGGAAACTGAATTCAATTCTCCGATTAATTTTGAGTCTCAGACCGGAAAAGGAATAACTGCTCAAATTGATGATAAAGAAATTATGATTGGAAACAGCAGGTTATTTAATGAACAGGAAATTGATATTAAGCCAGAAATTGAAGAACAAAAAAACAGTCTGGAAGACCAGGGCAAAACAGTTGTAGTAGTGGCAGAAAACAAAAAGATTATAGCGCCGATTTCTATTGCTGATAGACCTCGAGAAAATGCCTATCAGATTGTAGAAAAGCTAAAAAATGTAGGTATCAAAAAAGTAGTGATGTTAACTGGAGACAATGAGAGAATAGCAGAATCAGTTGCTGATGAATTAAATCTTGATGGCTACAAAGCAGAATTGCTGCCCGAAGATAAAGTGAAAGCGGTAGAGGAATACCAGAGAGAAGGTTATAAAGTGGCTATGGTAGGAGATGGAATAAATGACACGCCTTCTCTGGTGACAGCTGATATTGGAATTGCAATGGGGGCAGCCGGTACAGATGCTGCTATTGATACAGCTGACATTACATTGATGGCAGATAATTTAAATAAACTTCCTTATGCAATAGGACTCAGCAAAGCCGCCAATAGAAATATAAAACAAAATGTAGTTTTTGCTGTTTTAGTTGTTTTCGCTCTGCTGGCAGGTGTCTTAGGTCAGAAAGTATTTCTGGCTTCAGGAATGCTGGTCCATGAGTTAAGTGTTTTAATAGTAATCTTTAATGCTATGCGTCTTTTAAGATATGATACAGCATAAGAAAAAGAAATTCAGTTTAATAATTTTTATTAAAAGTAATTCAAAAAATTTGGAGGTAAAAAAATGAAAAAAATTAAGCTTTATTTAGAAGAACTTAGTTGTCCTGATTGTGCAAATAAGGTAGAACAGGTTTTAAATAAGACAGAAGGTGTCAAAAAAGCTGATGTTCATTATACAACCAGCAAGGCTAATGTAGAATATGATCCGGATAAAATTAATCCGGATGGGTTAAAAAAAGCAGTAGCAAAAACAGGATATCAAGTAGAAAAGACTAAATAAGTAATAAAGGGTATCTGTTTTTCTCCCTGAAATCTTATCAAATTTCAATCAGAATAGCTGGAGTAAGCAGGTACCTTAAATTTAGATAAAGGGTGATACTATGGAAAGCTGTAGTCATGAAGCTTGTGTGAGAAAAGTACCGATTTTTTCTGATCTGGATAATGAAAAAATAAGTAAGCTAAACAGTCTGGTCAAACAGAGAACATTTAAAAATGGTGAACTAATTTATCTAGAAGGGGAAATAGGAAAAAATATTTATATTATTGAATCCGGACTGGTTAAACTATATAGAAGTAATGAAGAGGGAAACCAGTATATATTAAGATTATTAAAAGAAGGAGAGTTTTTTGGAGAACTGGTATTATTTAAGGAAGAAGAGTTGAGCAGCAGTGCAGAAGCGGTAGGTGACTGCACAATCTGCCTGCTTCCCAAAGATGAACTGGAGAAGTTAATTAAGTCATCATCAGAACTCTCTTATAAACTTTTATCAGCGATTACCAGTCGTTTAAATAAAACAGAGAACAAACTGCAGTCTCTGGCTCTGGAAGATGCCAAAGAAAAAACTATGCGTCTACTGCTGGAGCTGGCAAAAGAAAGTGGAATAAAAAAAGAAAATGGAATTTTAATAAATTTACCATTAAGTCGGGATGGTCTGGCAAATTTGATCGGCACAACTCAGGAAACACTAAGTCGTAAATTATCAGAGCTGCAGCAGGAAGAAATCATTTCAATACAGGGACAGAAAAAGATTTTAATTAAAAATGATTAAATAATAAGTTGTTGATAAGATACTGCTCCAGATCTGGGGCAGTATTTTTTTGACTTTGTTAATCTTGAGTGGTATACTATGTTTAAAGATACCATATAGGGGTATATAGGGTCAAATTAAGGGGATTTTATTATGAGTAAAAATAATGAGATTAAAAAGCGCTATGATCGAATTGCTCCAGTCTATGATTCTTTAGAACTGCTCATGGAGAAGGGGAAGATGGGAGACTGGCGTCAGAATCTCTGGCAGAGGGGTGCAAATAAAATTGATAAAGAAGGAATGAGGCTTCTGGAAGCAGGTGTTGGAAGCGGTAAGAATATTGAATATTACCCGGATGATCTTGAAATTTTTGCCATAGATTTTAGTCCCAAAATGCTTAAAGAGGCAGAGAAAAAAGCCAACAAATATAATAAAGAGGTAAAATTACTGGAAATGGATATTCAAAATTTAGATTTTGAAGACAATTATTTTGATCTGATTGTTACCAGCTGTGTTTTCTGCTCGGTTCCTGATCCGATAAAGGGATTAGAGGAACTAAAAAGAGTGCTCAAACAAGACGGCCGAATAATTATGCTGGAGCATATGCGCAGCCAGAATGAATTTGTTGGTAAGATTATGGACTGGTTTAACTGGGTTAGTCTTCACACCTGGGGAGCAAATATTAATCGTGAAACAATAAAGAATATTGAAAAAGCTGGTCTTGAACTGGTTGAAGTTAATAATCTGATGTCCGATATTGTGAAAGAAATTGAGCTCAAAAAGTAATTTAATCTTGACAGAAACACTAAGTAATGTTATTATAACTTATACCCCCTACATGTATAATGTATAAAGGAGATGTTAATAAAATGAAAAAAACAATTATTATAGAAGGTATGTCCTGTGGACACTGTGAAATGCATACAAAAGAAGAATTAGAAAAAATTGATGGTGTTGTTTCTGCAGAAGCTGATGCTGATCAGGGTCAGGCTGTAGTAGAAATGGAAAAAGAGATAGCAGAAGACAAGTTAAAGGCCGCTGTTGAAGAAGCTGGCTACGAATATATTAAAACTGCATAGATTTAAAAAAATTTTAATCTAAATATACATGCTAGGGGTATATTTTTTAAAATAGGAGGTAAACTCCAATGGAAGAATTAGCTACTGTAGTTAAAAAGAAAAGCGAGAAGGCAGAGGTTAAAATCACAAGATATTCTGCCTGCAGTAAGTGTGATAAAAGCTGTAGTCTGGCTGGTGACAGCCATGATCAGGATGAAATTGTTTTAGAAGTGGAAGATAGGATTGGAGTTACACCAGGAGATCAGGTTTTAGTTGAAATGGAAAAAGGCAATCTCTTATTTGCTACTATTGTTGTTTACGTAATTCCAATATTTTTAATGATAGCAGGCTATTTTTTCGGAGTCTGGATGGCAGCCTTATTGAATATAGCGGCAGCAGAAGTGGCAGGTATTGCAGGTACTTTTGTTTTTTTAATTCTTTCGTTTTTAATAAACAAATTATTTAACTCTCATCTGAAAGAAAAGTCTTCTTTTGAGCCGAAAATTAAACGAATAATTAATAGAAGTTAAATATATATTAGATCCACACATGATTGCTTTAGAAGCTAAATCAAAAAATTGTACTTTTAGAAACAGTAATATATACTCCGGGGAGGATATAAGATGCCTGAAGACAAAAAAAGCTGGTGGGATAAATTTGTTGATAAACTGGCTTCAGCCAATGAAAAGCAGTATGGAGATGATGTTCCAGACTGCTGTGGAGATGGAAAAACAAAAAAAGATAATGGGAAATAAGTCTGGTATTATTAAATAAATTTAAGAATGTTTTAAATAATAAATTTTTATAAATTTAATGGAGGTGCAGAATAATGGCGAGCAAGAAAATAACTTTAAAAATAACAGATATGAGCTGTGCCAGCTGTTCGCAGACAGTAGAAAAATCTTTAAACAAAGCTAAAGGAGTAAGTGAGGCACAGGTTAATTTTGCGGCTGAAAAAGCGTATGTAACTTTTGATCCACAACAAAGCAGCAGAGATAAGCTGATCGAAGTTGTTGAAAACAGCGGTTATGGTGTTAAAGAAGAAAAAGCAAAGACGTCTTTTACAGTAGGTGGAATGACCTGTGCCAGCTGTTCATCAGCGGTAGAGAAGGCTTTAAATAAAAGTGAAGGTGTTTATGAGGCCAATGTTAATATTGCAACTGAAAAAGGTCATGTAGAATATAATCCAGAAGTCTTAAGCAAAAATGATTTGAGGGAGATTGTAAAGAATTCTGGTTATGAATTGCTCAGTTTTGAAGATGAAGAAACAGATAAAAGTAGTGAAAGTGCTGAGGATGAACTCAGTGATGATATGAAAAAGGTTAAAGAAGCAAAGAAGAAAATGTGGGGAACCTGGGCTTTTACAATTCCGATTATGCTCTGGATGATTCCCGAAATGTTCTTTGGTGTGGCCTGGCCCAATATGCAGATCTTTAATTTAGGAATGATTGTCCTGGCTATCCCACCACTTTTTGTCTTTGGACGCAAAACTTTTATAACTGCTTACAGAGCAGTTACTCATGGAAGTGCAAATATGGATGTACTGATTGCAATGGGTACTGGAGCAGCCTTTATCACTGGTCCGGCTGTATTTTTTACTCCGATTGCCAATTATGCAGGAGTTTCAGCAATGATTATGGCATTTCATTTAACCGGACGTTATATTGAAGAGACTGCAAAAGGTAGAGCTTCTCAGGCAATTAGAAAGCTGCTGGAGCTGGGAGCTAAAACTGCCACAATTATTGAGAATGGAAATGAAAAGGAAGTTGCAATCGAAGATGTACAGCCTGGAGATATTATGCTGATTAAACCAGGAGAAAAAATACCTACTGACGGAGAAATTGTAGAGGGAGAAACTTCAGTTGATGAGTCAATGGCAACAGGAGAATCAATGCCTGTTAAGAGAAAAGAAGGAGACGAAGTAATTGGTGCTACAGTTAATCAGAATGGATTGATTAAAGTAAAGGCCACCAAAGTTGGAAAGGATACCTTCCTTTCTCAAGTAGTAAAAATGGTAGAGGAAGCGCAGGGAACTAAAGTTCCAATTCAGGAATTTGCTGATAAGATAACTGGAATCTTTGTCCCAACTGTTCTAGTTATAGCAGTTTCGACCTTTGTATTATGGCTGATCTTTCCTGATGCATTAAGAGAAGTTGGTTTCTGGGCCCAATCATTTCTGCCCTGGGTTGATCCAACACTGGGAACATTTACCCTGGCTATTTTCGCAACAATTGCTGTTTTAGTTATCGCCTGTCCCTGTGCTTTAGGACTGGCAACTCCAACTGCACTGATGGTTGGAAGTGGAATTGGAGCTGAAAATGGAGTTTTAATTCGTAAAGGGGAAGCAATCCAGACTATGAAAGATGTCCACACAATTGTTTTTGATAAAACCGGAACCATTACCAAAGGTAAACCTGAGGTAACAGATATAACTGCAGCACCCGACAGCAGTGAACAGGAATTACTGCAGCTTGCTGCAAGTGTTGAAGCAGGTTCTGAACATCCTCTGGGAGAGGCAATAGTTAGAGGAGCTAAGGACAGAGAAATTGAAATAAAAGAAATTAAAAACTTCAGTTCAGTGACCGGTAGAGGTGTTAAAGCAGAAATTGAAGGTAAAGAGGTACTTGTTGGAAGCAGAAAATTAATGGAATCAGCTGAAATAGATACTTCTGATTTTGAAGATGAACTGCAGAGACTGGAAAATGAAGCTAAAACCGCAATGCTGGCAGCAGCTGGTGGTAAAATGCTGGGAATAGTTGCTGTGGCAGATGCTTTAAAAGAAGATTCAGTTCAGGCAATTGCTGAACTTAAAAAATTAGGCTTAGAAACAGCAATGATCACAGGTGATAATCAGCGGACAGCTGAGGCAATAGCAAAAGAGGTTGGAATTGATCATGTAGTTGCGGAAGTTATGCCTGATGGTAAAGTAGATAAGGTAAAAGAACTGCAGTCTGAATTTGGAGTGATTGCTATGGTTGGTGATGGAATCAATGATGCACCAGCTTTAACTCAGGCAAATGTTGGAATAGCAATTGGTACAGGTACAGATATTGCAATTGAGTCATCAGATATTACACTTGTTCGTGGAGATTTATCTTCTGTAATTACAGCAGTTAAACTTTCCCGGGCAACATTTAGAAAAATTAAACAGAATTTATTCTGGGCCTTTTTCTACAACTTGATTGCTATCCCGGTTGCAATTTTAGGTCTTCTGCATCCAGTAATTGCTGAGATGGCGATGGCTACAAGTTCAATTAGTGTTGTTACAAATGCTAATCTCCTGCGGCGCGAAAATGTACAGGCAGATTACAAATAAGAACTATAAATAAAATATAAATTATGGATTATAATTATAAGAAATAATCTAAGAAAAGAAGAATGGGGGGGTTTGATGAATTCTCTATGTGATTTAGATAAAAAAGAGTTAACAACTCGTTTAAGAAGAATAGAAGGACAGGTGCGCGGACTGCAGCGGATGGTTGAAGAAGATAAATATTGTGTTGATATTCTGCATCAAATTAATGCGGTTCAGGGTGGGCTTAAAAAAGTTGGTCTTAAAATTTTAGATAAACATGTTCACGGCTGTGTTCAGAGAGCTGTTAAAGATGAAGAAGGCGACGAGGTAATTAATGAACTGATGGAGGTACTGGAGAAATTTACTGATTAAAGTTTAATTATTATTATTTAAGATGATTATTAAACAAACTTAATATCTAATAGCATAAAAAAACCAGGGTGTAACACCCTGGTTTTTTACATTTTAAATTATTTTTTTATTTAGCTAGAATAGCTTTTAAGAACCAGATGTTCTGACTGTAACCAGCTACATGATCTTCAAAGGCCCCAACCACTTCAAAGTCATCAGCTTGATCAGCATCATTTCTAATTTCTGTGGCCAACTTCTTCATTTCTTCTAAATCGGCTAAAACGGCATTTAATACTTCATCTACCCCATATTTTTTAGATTCTAACTCTTCAATAGTAGCAGCTTCCTGATATTCACTTAGCTTTACTAAAGGAAATTCACCTTTCATTTTCATAATTTCAGCAACTTCATCATATTTTTCAAAGAAATCATTATAGAGATCTTCAGTAAAGTGATGAACCTGCATAAACTGTTTCCCCTCGACATTCCAGTGTAAATTGTGTAATTTTGTGTTTAATACCGCTAAGTTTGCTAAATAAGTGTTCATTTTTTTGTAATCTTTCATTATGAATTCCTCCTGTTATAATTTTTTTAATTAGTAATCATTCCTATTAATTATTTATATAATAACTTAATAAAATTAATATGTCAAGGAATTGTTCTGATTTAGTAAAAATGTATAATTGAATACAATTAATTGTTTGCTGTTAAGGCATAGTAAGGATATAATTGTATTAGTTGGTAGACCCAAGGAGGAAAAAGATGATTAATTCAACCAGACTGAATACAATAATTTATTATTTGAGTTATCTTTTATTTTTATTAGCCCCTATTTCAATCGTTCCTCTTATTTTTTCATTGATTTATAGGGAAGGAGATCAATTATATAAAGCCTATTATTTTACAGTCTTAATTTCACTTTTAGCAGCATTTTTCTTGAGAGCATTAAGCGATCGGAAAAATCTTAAAATAAATTTAACTACTGCTATGCTTTTATGTGCTTTAAGCTGGATTGTAATTTCTCTTTTTGGCTCTTTTCCTTTTATAATTGGAATTGAGAAATCATTTATTGATGCTTTTTTTGAGTCAACTGCTGGTTTTACTTCAGCAGGTTTAACTGTCTTCAGTGGACTTAATCTACTGCCTAAATCCATAATTTTCTGGAGAAGCTTAATGCAGTTTTTAGGTGGACTTGGTATTTTAACTTTTTTCTTATTAATTGCCAGTCGGGCAGGTGGAGAGACCTGGCAGTTTTTTAGTGCCGAAG
>JAXKWB010000039.1:0-7883 GCA_036172385.1 Halanaerobiales bacterium
GTATTTCTTTAACTACACTCATCTATTTCCACCTCAAATTTATTTTCTATTTCTATAATAAGTAATAAATCATAAAAAAGCAAGTGAATTACTCAACTTTAGTGATTTATTGTCAAAAAACACTGTTTCTGTGATATAAGACGCAGACTAGGGCCGTTTTTAATGATATTCTTAAACTACTACATATAATTTATTCTATCAAAAATAAGAAATAAAAAAAAGTTTTGTTTGAGTGAGTTATGTCACAGAATAAACCCGAGTAAAATGCTAAACTTTAAATAGCGAAAAACAGGTACCGGGTACTTGGAAATAATTTCCAAGTACCCGGTACCAATAACCAATAAAAAAGGAGTGCTTAGAAATGGATAGAAAAATTAATATCAATAATAATTTATTTGAGATAACTGAAGAAAATCCAGAAGTTATTTCAGTACTGGTTAATAAAGGTTTTAATCAACTTGATGATGAAGCTAAGCGAAAAAGTTTTGGGAAACAGATAACCTTAAAGCAGGCGGCCAGCCTTAAAAATCTGGATTTAGAAAAACTTGTAGATTTAATGGAAACAGAGATAGAGAAGAAAGCCGCAAAAAATGTCAGTGGAGATAAGATTAAAGTATCAGGTTCTTTACCCTGTCCGGTAAAGATTCCAATGACTGAAGAACTGGAGAAAATAACAGCAGGACTTGATTATGAGGTAGAGCTTGATCTTAAATCTGCTTCTCAGGGCCTGGAGTGGCTGCAGGATGGATTCGAGGAAATAAAGTCAGCCGATGAGCTCTCTGATATTTTCATTTCCGCTGGTTTTGATCTTTTCTTTGATAAAGACTTAATGGACCGCTTCCGCCGCCAGGATGTTTTTAAAGATGCGACTGGAATTAAAGAACTCAACCAGGATTTTACTGAAGCAGGTGTTGACTTACTGGATCCTGAAGGTGACTATTCTGTTTTAAGTATAGTACCAGCAGTATTTCTGGTTAACAAAGAAGAATTAGACGGAAGAGAAATTCCAAGAAGCTGGGAAGAAATTTTAAGTGAAGAATTTGCCAACAGTGTCAGTTTACCAGTCAGTGATTTTGATCTATTTAATGCAATTTTATTAAATATTTATAAGGCTTATGGCAGAGAAGGTGTTCAGAATCTGGGCCGTTCAATGAAAAAAGCACTGCATCCTTCTCAGATGGTTAAAGAAGGTGGCCGTAAAGCTGATGATCAGCCAGCAATTACAATTATGCCCTATTTCTTTACCAGAATGGCAAAGCGTTTTCCGCATATGGAATTCGTCTGGCCTGAAGATGGAGCAATCGTTTCGCCAATCTTTATGTTAACTAAAAAAGAGAAGATAGAACAGATGCAGCCTTTAATTGACTTAATGGCTTCCGAAAAAATGGGTAAAATTCTGGCTGAACAGGGATTATTCCCGAGCGTGCTGCCTGAAGTTGATAATGGACTGCCCGAAAATGCAGATTTTATGTGGCCTGGTTGGGATTTCCTGAGAGGGGAAAATCCGGGCGAACTTTTAAGAGACTTAGATGCAGAATTTAATAAGGCTGTGGAGGTGGCTGCAGTATGAATTTAGTGACTTTTTCGGGACCACCTTCTTCCGGTAAAACTGCTGTAATTTTAAAAACAATAGAGGCTATTCAGCAGCGTGGATTAAAAGTGGGAGTAGTTAAATTTGACTGTTTATATACAGATGATGATGAGCTTTATGCAAAAGCAGGGGTTCCAGTTAAAAAAGGTTTATCAGGTTCTCTCTGTCCGGATCACTATTTTGTCAGCAATATAGAGGAAGTTGTACAGTGGGGTAAAGAAAGAGATTTAGATCTTTTAATTACAGAAAGTGCGGGATTATGTAACCGCTGTTCCCCTTATATCAAAGATATCAAAGCAATCTGTGTCATTGATAATTTAAGTGGAATTAATACTCCCAAAAAGATTGGTCCGATGTTAAAAACAGCAGATATTGTGGTAATTACCAAGGGAGATATTGTTTCTCAGGCAGAAAGAGAAGTTTTTGCATCCCGGGTCAGTACAGTTAATCCGGATGCTATGGTAATGAATGTTAATGGACTTACCGGTCAGGGTGCTTTTGAGTTTTCAACTCTGCTCTATGATGAAGAAGATCATATAGAGACTGTAACCGGTAAAAAGTTGAGATTTTCTATGCCTGCTGCGATGTGTTCTTACTGTCTTGGCGAAACAAGAATCGGAAAAGAACACCAATTAGGAAATGTTAGAAAAATAGAACTGGGTGATGAGTAATGATCAATAAAGATAAATTAAAAAATTTAAGTGTTAATGAAATCATAGAGGAATATCCTTATACAGAAGGCTTTTTTGAAGATCAAAAGTTGGCTGTTGATGATCAGGATAAAAGTTTAAAAGAAATCTTTTCCGAATTAACCAGGGAAGAGATGGAAGATGTAGTTTTTGACCTGGATCAGTTTGCAGATAGTCTTGCTTCTCATATTAGAAATATGCAGGAATTTCTGGGAGAAAATGATTCGATTGTAGGTACACTTTCCATTCTGGCTGGAAATGATAAAGATGGACACAAAGAAGGCTATGATAAATTAGATATTAAGAGTGGAGAAATTATTTCTATAGTTGGTCCTACTGGTTCTGGTAAAAGTCGTCTGCTGGCAGACATTGAGTGGACTGCTCAGGGAGATACTCCGACGGAAAGACAGATTTTAATTAATGATGAGGTTCCTGATAAAAAATGGCGCTTTACTGGTGGTAAAAAGCTGGTGGCCCAGTTATCACAGAATATGAATTTTGTGATGGATCTTTCTGTAATGGAGTTTCTAAATCTGCATGCAGAAAGCCGTTTGATCGATAATCAGGAAGAAGTTGTGGAAAGAATTTTTAATGAAGCAAATCAGCTGGCCGGAGAACAGTTTGGTCGGGAGACTCAGATTACCAGTTTAAGTGGAGGGCAGTCTCGAGCACTGATGATCGCAGATACTGCAATTTTAAGCTCCTCCCCTATTATTTTGATTGATGAGATTGAGAATGCGGGTATTAACCGCGAAAAAGCACTTGAACTGCTGGTAGGAGAAGAAAAAATTGTCCTGATGGCTACCCATGATCCAATACTGGCTTTAATGGGAGATAAGCGGATTATCATTAATAATGGTGGAATTAAAGATATCATTGAGACTACTGTTGAAGAAAAAGAATTAATGCAGGAATTAAAAGTGTTAGATAAGGTAATGACTGATTTAAGAGATGATTTGCGTTATGGTAATAATTTATCCCGAATCAGTGATGAACTGGCTGAAATAAAAACTGCATAATTATAAATTAGTGTCAAATTAGTTAGTATCAGGTACAAAATATTAATTTCACATATTTTTTATATTTCACAATTTAATATAGCAAAGATTATCCTCTGGCGGTAAACAGTCTTATTAAAATCTTTCTACCGACCAGGGGATTTTTTTGATATTATTTATTTTTTAAAAATTAACTAATTAAGATTAACTAATTTTATTTTCAAATAACTTTCAATTTTTTGCAATAGAGGATATAATAAAATTAACAGTAAAGATTATTGTTTCAGTCAGGGGGTAACAGGATGAAAATAACTTATCTTGATGGTAAAAGACTTTATTATGCTTTTTTATCAGGGGCTAAAGAAGTTATAGCTAATAAAAAAGAATTAAATAGAATAAATTTGTTTCCAGTAGCTGATGGAGATACCGGCAGCAATCTTTCGCGCACCTTAAATGTAGTTAAAAATGAAGCTGTTAAGGACAGTTCTCTGTGTGTTACTCTTGATTCCATGGGAGAGTCTGCATTAAAAGGAGCAATCGGGAATTCTGGAATTATTTTTGCCCAGTTTATTAATGGTCTAAAAAACAATATAGACTGTGAAGATAGTATTAATCTTAATAAATTTGTTCAGGCTGTAGAAAATGCTGTAAATTACACCTACCAGGGAATTAATAATCCAGTAGAAGGTACAATTTTGACTGTGATGAAGGACTGGTCAGAGGCCTTAAAAAATTTAAAAAATAAAAGCGGTGATTTTGCAGAGGTAATGGAAGAGTCACTCGAGACAGCCTGTGTTTCCTTAACTAATACCAAAACTCAGCTGGAAGTTTTGAGGAAAGCTGATGTTGTTGATTCTGGAGCCAGGGCTTTTGTTCTTTTTTTAGAAGGTGTTGTTGATTTTATAAAAAGTGGTGATCTTAAGGATTTACAGGAAGAAACAGTTTCTCAAATTGAATCTTTTTCAGAGGGAGAAATCGGTAAAGAAGAGGAGATTAAATTTCGTTACTGCACTGAAGCTTATCTGGGTAATTTAAAAATTGAGTTAGCTGAATTAAAGGAGAAAATTTCTGGGCTTGGAGATTCATTGATTGCTGCTGGTGATAAAAACAAACTGCGGGTCCATATTCATACCAATGATCCACCGGAATTATTTATCCGGTTAAATAAATATGCTGATATCTTAGAGCAAAAAGCTGATGACATGCAGCTGCAGCAGGCAGTTAAGTACAGACAAAAGTATAGGACTGCTATTTTAACTGATTCAATTGCTGATTTACCGGCTGAATATAGAGACCAGCACCAGATTCATCTTTTACCCTTAAATATTTTAGTTGAGGGAACAAATTTTTTAGATAAGTTAACTATCGATACTGAAAACTTTTTTGATATTATTGATCAGATCGAGGAATATCCATCTTCAGCTCAACCCTCGGTTAAAAGAATTGAAGATAAGCTTAATTATTTAGCAGAACATTATGATTCAATTATTGCAATTACTGTTTCTTCTAAGATGAGCGGTACCTATGATAATCTAACAAAAGCGGCTGAAAATGTTCTGGCAGAAAATACGGACCTTAAAATTGAAGTAATTGACTCTAAGACTAATTCCGGTGCCCAGGGATTATTAGTGATGGAAGCAGCCGAGCAGCTTGAGTCGGGTAAAGGTTTTGTCGAAACTGTTGAACATTTAAAATCTATCCGAGGACGTTTATATATCTATGTCAGCGTCAGTGATTTTAAATATATGGTTCGCGGGGGTAGAGTTAGCCCTCTTAAAGGAAAGCTGGCTGGTTTTTTAAATTTAAAACCAATTATTTCAATTGACCGCGAGGGAAATGGTACTGCTTTTGCAACTGCTTTCAGTAAAAAAGGTAATTTTAAAAAGATCAAATCCATTTTAAAAGATCATCAAAATAAAAATGGGATTAAGCGTTTTGCTGTTGTACATGGTGATGATTTAAAAAGAGCAGAGAGGTATAAGGCTACTTTTAGCGAATTATTATCTATAGAAGCTGAATTTTTGGAAGCTATATCACCAATTGTAGCTATGAATGCAGGGCGAGGCAGTACAGCAGTTGCATTAATAGAAAAAAACTAAGGGGTTGTTAAAATGCTAAGTTCAATTTATTTTCAAATATTTCTTTTAGTTTTACTTTATTTTACTTTATTTTTTGTAATTGCGGTTTTAAAAAAGGATAATTCGATTGTCGACATTGGCTGGGGATTGGGTTATGTTTATACAGCTAATATGGCTCTTTACCTGACAAATAATTATAATTTACGTTCTTTTCTTATTACTTTTATTGTAACTGTCTGGGGTTTAAGGTTAAGTTATCATATTTTTAAAAGAAACTTAGGTCAGGGTGAAGATTTTCGCTATGCAAAATGGAGGGAAAACTGGGATCATTTTTATCTAAAGTCTTTTTTAAGAGTATTTATGCTGCAGGGAGTACTTTTATTCATCATTTCCACTCCGATTATCAAGATAGTTTCTGCCCCCTATCATAGTTTAAAGATAATTGATTTTATTGGACTTTTTATCTGGGGCATTGGTTTTGCTTTTGAGGCAGCGGCTGATAAACAGCTGAAAGAGTTTAAAGAACTTCCAGCGTCAGAAAAAGATGGCCATGTCTTAAAATCTGGTGTCTGGAAATATACCCGCCATCCCAATTATTTTGGTGATACTTTAGTCTGGTGGGGCTATTATGTTATTGCACTTACAGTCAGCGGAGGCTGGAAATTTATTTTTAGTCCAATAATTATGACTTTATTACTCCGTTTTGTTTCCGGGGTACCACTATTAGAAAAAAGATATGCTGATGATGAAGAATACCAGAGATATGCGGAAAAAACTAATAAATTTTTTCCCTGGTTTCCTAAAAAATAAAAATATAAGCAGGAGGAATTTATTTTGAGAGATTTTGAAAAACCTAATTTGATTTTAAGTAAATGTTTAGAATACTGTAAGTGCCGCTATAATGGTGATAAAATCCCTGATAAATTTGTGCGGAATTTAGAGGAACATGTTAATTATATTAAGATCTGTCCAGAAGTTGAAATTGGTCTGGGGGTTCCCCGCAACTCTATTCGTCTGATTAAAAAGGATGATCAGTATAGACTGGTGGATTCAATGACAGGAGAAGATCATACTGAAAAAATGGATAATTACCTTGAAAAACTAAGTTCTGGATTAGAGGAAGAAGAAGTAGAAGGATTTATTGCTAAAACTAGATCACCTTCCTGTGGGAGCAGTGATTCTAAGGTTTATCCTGAGGCAGGAAAGGTGCCTGCACTGGGTGAAAAGAGAGCAGGTTATTTTACAGATCAACTGGCAGGAGTTTTTCCTTCCCTGGTTATAGAGAATGAAGGAAGACTCAAGAATTTTAAATTGCGGGAGAACTTTTTAATCAAAATTTTTATGCTGGCAGATCTCCGATCTGTAATAAAAAGTGGTGAAATAAAAGAATTGATTAATTTTCACAGCAATAATAAATATTTAATTATGTCCTATAATCAGAGCGGTTTAAATAAACTGGGCAGAATAGTTGCCACCCACGAAAAAGGAAAAACTGAAGCAACTCTGAATAAATACAGAAATAAGTTAGTTGAAGCTATAAATGTGTTGCCTGATACGGGCAAAAGAGTTAATATGTTGCAGCATATTTTTGGATATGTCTCATCAGATATCAGTCGGGAGGAAAGAGAGTATTTTTTGGATACTCTTAAAGATTTTCGAAATGATAAAGTTCCCTTTTCACTGCCGCTGGCCCTGCTTAGATCCTGGGTTATTAGATTTAAAGTGGGATATCTGATTCCCCAGACAATATTTAATCCTTATCCGGAAGGATTAATTGATTTAAGTGATTCAGGCAATGGTAGAATCTAAAAATTTATAGCTATTTTAGAGATAAAAAAAGAGGTGCAGAACTAGCAGCTTTAAGTTCTGCACCTTTTAACTATTTGTATATTTGTAAATAAATTCTTCTGTACCTGGTACCTATATCTATAATTTTACTCCCATTCAGTGTGGAAAGTTCCTTCATCATCTCTTCGCTGATAGGTGTGGGCACCAAAGAAATCCCGCTGAGCCTGAATTAAATTTGCGGGCAGCTCTTCTGACTTGAGGCTGTTAAAATAGTCAAGAGCAGCATGAACTGCAGGCAGGGGTACTCCAGACTCAGCTGCAGTTGTTATTAACTCAGTAATTTCCTCTGCATCAGCATTGAGCTGAGTTTTAAATTGCTGAGCTGTAATTAAAGTATTTAAATCCATCTTTTCTGAAAATGCATCCTGAATTGGTTCTAAAAGCCCGGAACGAATAATACACCCATCTTCCCAGATACGGGCAATTTCTTTGTAGTTTAAGTTATAATCATATTCCTCAGAGGCAGTTTTTAGAAGTTTAAAACCTTCTGCATAGGCAATTACCGAAGAAAAATAAAGTGCTGATTTAAGCAGAGATAGCATTTCTTTTTTATTAACTACGGCTCGATTACTGCTTTTAAGTTGAGCGGCATTTTCAACTCTTTCTTCCTTAATTGCTGACATTAAACGGGCATTAACTCCGGCGTTAATGGTAGGAATTGCAGTCCCCAGGTCTAAAG
>JAXKWB010000040.1:0-8076 GCA_036172385.1 Halanaerobiales bacterium
TTTCTGCATCAAGTGCTCCAGCCATATGCAGGTTTTTTTCTACCTGATGTATTTTTTTCTTCGGCATATCTATTTTTGCCTGATAAAAGAAAGTGCTCAATTCTCTGCCATCTCCAGGTCCCATTCTTAATCCGGGTTTTATCAGATAGCTGCTGAAAGCACTCTTAAATAAACCGTGAAGATCTAAATTCAAATCATAATCTTTCTTTCGCATCTCTTTATAAAAATTGACGAAAGATTTTAATGTCTTAAAAAGCCCTTCTTCTTTTAGCTGTTTTTTCCACTTTTGTCTAGGCATGATAATTACATTATCAAGATATGGATTTAAATTAACCAGCGGAGCCGACTTTATTTCTACAAGCCAATCTATCTGAGCATTTGGATATTTTCTTCTGAGAGCATAGGCAGTCGGAAGTGCATGAATAACATCACCAATTGCACTTAAGCGCGTAATTAAAATTTTTTCAGCTTTATTCTCCCGCATAACTATCCACTCCTTGCTCGAGTAAAACTTCGATCAGCTGCAGATGTTTTTTTACTGAACCTCTGTTTTTAGAGATTAATGTGGCAGATTTTTCGGCTCTCTCTTCTCTAAACTGATCATTTATCAGCAGCTGAAAAGATTTTTCATATAGATCATCTTCGTCTTCAACTTGAAAAGCAATCTCATTATTTAGCAGAAAATCCCTTTCCTCTTTAAAATTATACATGCTGGGGCCAAAGAGCACAAGTTTAGCCCGGGCAGCCGGTTCAATTACATTGTGGCCGCCATTATTTATGAGGGACCCTCCTACAAAAACAAGATCTGCATAATAATAAAGCTGCGAAAGTTCTCCCATTGTGTCTATTATAATAACAGCTGTGTTATTGTCTGCCTTGGCATTTCCCTTCTTTAGATCAGAGTACAATACCGCCTGCAGTTCATTTGTCCTGCATAAACGCAGAAGTTCATCTCTACGTTCAACATAGCGGGGGGCAAGCATAACTTTCAAATCAGAAAAATCTTTTTTTAACTTTTTATATGTATCTATAATTATTTCTTCTTCTCCCTGATGTGTACTGCCTGCTGTAATAACTTTTGTATTTTCAGTTATGCCAAACATTTCTTTTTTGCTGTAATATTCTTCTTCAGACGGAGGTTCAAGGTTTAGGTCATATTTAAGATTACCATTGACACAGACATGATCTTCAGGTGCTCCAAGTTCTTTTATCTTTTCTGCAGCTTCCTGGTCCTGCATGCTGAAAATATCAACCCTGCTCAGCATGTCTTCAAGCAGTGTGCCGAGATATTTATATTGAGAAAAAGAATCATCACTTATGCGGCCACTTGCCAAAAGGATTTCGGTTCCGGCTTCATCAAGTTCTTTTATCAAATTAGGCCATAATTCGGTTTCGATCATTATAAATAAATCCGGCTGAAAAATATTAACTGCTTTTTTGACGAAAAAACTCAGATCATAAGGCAGATAAATCACCAGGTCAGCAGCATCTATTTTCTGTTTGGCAAGTTTTTGTCCACTTGCAGTCATCGTAGAAAATACTATCCTTGCCTGTGGATATTGATTTCTCAGCTCTTTAGTTAACTGCTGGGCTGCCAAAGTTTCTCCTGCGGAAGCCGCCTGAATCCAGATTACTTTTTCTGCAGGAAATAATATATCTAAATTGTGATTTTGATTATAAAATGCGAACCTCTCTCTTAGATTTAACTTTTCATCACTTCTGCGGCTTTTAAAATAATAATAAGGAAGTAAAAAAACAGTTAAAACTGCTAATATAAGGTTGTATATTAAATACATTTATTCTTACCCCCTTCAAATTTCATCGATATCTAAAAACTGCTTTGAATAATTTTTTAAACAAGGATTTAACTCCACTATTTATCATATGTCTTCCATCTTTTGTGCAGCCACATCCAGTCAGCTGGAGATTTCTTTATTTCTTCTTCAGTTAAATTCAGCAGAGACTGCAGTTCGCTTTTTAAATCCTCTTTCGTGCTCCCTTTTCTTATCTTTCGGGGAGGATAACACTTAAACTGATGCTCAAGCCAGCCTTTACGGCTGAAAAAGCCTGGGACTATTTCTGCACCTGTCCTTGCTGCAAATTGAACAGCTCCCGGATAGGTTGAAGCAGGTCTGTCAAAAAAATCAAGCTTCCAGCCGCTGCTTCTGGCATCCTGATCGCCAAGAATAGCTACGTTTTCTTTTTTTTTAAAAGTTTTAAAAGCCTGTCTAACCGCCAGTCCTTTTGGAATGATACCTATTCCCAGTTCTCGTCTAATCTTATTTATTTTTTTATCGAATAAAAGATTATTCTGTTCTCTAGCGATGGAATTAATCTTATATCCTTTAAGTGCCAGTACTGCACCGAGTAACTCCCAGTTACCAAAATGAGCTGTATATAAGATTACCCCATTGCCTTTTTCAAGCGCCTGATCCAGATAATCAAGATCTATAAAATCAACCATCTGATCAATATCTTCTTTCGTCAATTCATCTTCCAATAAAAACTCGGCAAAATCAAAACCCAGGTTTTTATAAACCTCTTTAGTTAATCGTGCTGCTTCTTCCTCTGAGACTCCAAGGGCCTTCTCTATGTTAGAACGAGTTTTCCTTCTTCTCTCTGGAGTAATTAGATATGCTAACCTTGCTATAATTACGCCAATAATATAAGCATGTCTGCGCGGTAATGATTTCGCAATGAATTTAAATAAATTATAAAAAAATATGCTCAATTTACCCTTCATATTTAACCTCTTTATCCTAGCTTTTAAACTAATCCTAGTATTAATCAATTTATGTTTTTCTTTTTAAAATACCTTCGCTCTCAGCAAATCCTGGAAATTAAGCATAGCCAGAGGTTTGCCGTCTTTCACTACAGGTAGATCATTGATTTCTCTTTCTTCCATAAGCTGCAGAGCTTCTGCGGCAAGTCTATCCGGAGAAATAACCGAAGGATTTGCTGTCATATATTCTTCTACTGGATGATCAATAAAGTCAGATGATTTTTCCAGTAAACGCCTGATATCTCCATCTGTAATAATCCCCTTCAAATAGCCCTTATCATCAACTATTGAAACTGAACCCATTCTGCTCTCTGTCATCTTAAAAAGTGCTTCCCTAACTGTTGTGTTAAGGCTAACTGTAGGGTTCTGTTCTCTAATTTTAACCACATCTTTTACCTTTGTTAATAACTTTCTACCCAATGAGCCCCCAGGATGATATAAGGCAAAATCTTCTGGTGTAAATCCATAATATGTGGAAAGTGCAATTGCAAGAGCATCACCAAGTGCTATCGCAGCCGTGGTACTGGCTGTTGGAGCAAGATTATGGGGGCAGGCCTCTGTAATCACATCTGCTTTTAATACTAAGTCTGCATAATTAGCAAGACTGGAGTCATGATTTCCTGTCAATGCTATCAGTTTAACTCCTATTCTTCTTAAAGAAGGAATCAAATTTATTACTTCATCTGTTTCACCACTATTAGAGACCGCAATTACAACATCACCATGCTGAATCATCCCAAGATCTCCATGCAGACCTTCTCCAGCATGAACAAAAAAGGCCGAGGTACCTGTACTGGAAAAAGTTGCAGCAAGTTTTTTTGCCACAAGACCAGCCTTTCCCACTCCAGTAAAAACAACTCTGCCGGGACAGTCAATTATTAACTCCATGGCCTCTTTAAAACTTCCATCAAGATCTTTTTTTAATTTAAGTACTGCATCTGCCTCAACCTGCAGAGCATTTTTGGCTTCTTTAATTCCCTGATTTAATTTTTCATTTCTTTTTTCATTTTCTTCAGTCATTTTTATTCTCCTATTTATAATTAATTATATTTAAAGTTCGATTTCAGGACATTCTTTAACAGCAGTATCAACAGCAAGTGCCTGCTTTAATATATTCTCCAAATTATTAAGATAAATCATATTTGCTCCATCACTTTTAGCCTTTTCTGGATTATCATGAACTTCCATGAATAAAGAATCAACACCTGCTGCAAGTGCAGCCCTCATCAAATAGGGCACATAATGTCTCTGACCATCGGAAGTATCTCCTGCACCACCAGGTAGCTGTACAGAATGAGTTGCATCAAATACAACCGGGTATCCAGTCTTCCTCATCCGCGGTAGTGATCTCATATCAACCACTAGATTATTATAGCCAAAGCTTACTCCACGCTCTGTGAGCAGAATATTTTGGTTGCCTGTTGATTCGATTTTATTTACCACATGATCGATATCCCAGGGAGCCAAAAACTGACCTTTTTTCACATTTATAATTTTACCAGTTTCTCCTGCTGCAGTGAGTATATCTGTCTGTCTTGATAAAAAGGCAGGAATCTGCATAATATCAAGCACATCTGCGGCAATAGCTGCCTGTGCTGGAAGATGAATATCAGATATTACCGGTAATGAAAACTCATCTTTAACCTTCTGCAGTAATTTTAGACCAGCTTCTAATCCGGGACCTCGATAAGATTCAATTGACGAGCGATTTGCTTTGTCAAAAGAAGCTTTAAAAACATAAGGAATCCCTAGTTTATCAGTTATCTTTTTGATTCCTTCAGCGATCCTTAAAACCCTATCTTCTTCCTCCAATGCACATGGTCCTGCTAAAAGTACAAATGGAGAATTAGAATCTCCAAATACTATATTATCATTTAGTTTTACTTTATTAACCATTTTGATCTCACCTCTTATAGTATTATAGTCTTATATGTTTAATTATTTATTGTTCGTTACGTTTATTTAATTCTTTTTCTACCAGAGCGATATCTTCTTTTCTATCAACACCGATCAGTTTTGCTTCTGTTTCAACAACTTTTATCTTATAGCTGTTCTCTAGTGCGCGCAGCTGTTCAAGTGACTCAGCCTGCTCCAGTGAGGTTGGCTCCATTTTAGAATAGTTGAGTAAAAATTCTTTTCTATAGACATAAAGTCCAATATGCTGATAATATTCTTTTTCTGCTAAATCAGCATCTCTATAAAAAGGAAGTGCTGCCCGTGAAAAATAGAGGGCATTATCATCTTTATCAACTATTACTTTTACTATATTTGGATTATCAGCAGCTTCTGCATTCAACTTTCTTCTTAAAGTACACATCTTTAAATCAGGCTCATGTTTAAAAGGTTCAAGGGCTTCTGCAATTGTTTCTGCTTTGATTAATGGTTCATCACCCTGAACATTGACGATTAATTCGGCATCAAGACCTTCCACAGCTTCTGCAATCCGATCAGTACCTGTGCTGTGATCCTCAGCAGTCATAACTGCCTTTCCACCAGCAGCTTCTACAGCTTTTTTAATTCTCAGATCATCTGTTGCAACAATAACTTCTTCTATTAAATCTGATTTACTTACGGCCTCCATAACTCGAACAATCATTGCCTTACCGTTAATTTCTGCAAGGGCTTTACCCGGAAAACGTTTTGAATCATAACGAGCAGGAATTACGGCCGCTGTTTTTATACCATTCATTTTTCCACCTCTAAATATTTTTTGTCTGTATTTTTTCTTTAATAACTTCAATCAATTCTTCACTATTATCTATTGTCATCGAGATAGTTAAGTAAAAAAGTGGTAAATCACCGATTATTTCTGCAAAATCAAATAATTTAACTGCATCTTTTTCTGTTGTCAATATTAAATCAGCCTGTGATGACTCATATTGATCAAGCAGAGTTAAAATATCCTCCTGTTGATAATTATAGTGGTCTTCAAAAACCCTATAGCTTACAACTTTACCACCGGCATTTCTTATACTTTTTTTAAAAGCTTCCGGACTTCCAATCCCAGAAAAAGCAAAAACCTTTTTCTCCTTTAAAAAGCTTGCTGCCTTTTCATCCTGATTAGCAATAGAAATACATTTTTCTAAAACAGTTTCGGATGCAAAGATCCCTCTATTTTTTGGACTTAAAGTATTTAATGATTTTTTTATCTCCTGAAGTTTATTAAAATCAATATTTTCAGAACGGTTTATTAAAAAAACATCAGCTCTTTTTAAAGCAGTAAAAGGTTCTCTTAAATATCCAGCCGGAAGTACCCTGCCGTTTGAAAAAGGGTCTTCTGCATCCAGTATTACTACATCCATTTCTCGTTTAAGCTGATAATGCTGAAAACCATCATCCAGTAAAATTAACTCTGCTCCTTCTTTTTGAGCAAGTTTACTTCCCTGATACCTGTCAGCTGAACGGATAAATATAATATCATCTTTATTCCTGGCCAGCATAAATAATTCATCACCAGCTTGAGAAGGATCGGCAAAAATTTTTCGTCCATCTTTAATCAAAAAAGGCTCTTCAACATCTTTTTCGGCTCCATAGCCCCTGCTGATAACTGCAATTTTGTATCTATCTTTAAGTTTTTCAAGCAAAAATGCTGTGAATGGTGTTTTGCCTGTTCCTCCGGTTGTAATATTACCGATACTTATCACCGGAACTTCTGACTCTTTTTGTTTTAAAATATTATTTTTATATAATTTGAACCTAAACCTTGCCAGCCCCGCATAAATTGAAGATAACACGATAAGCAGCAGACAAACAACAGAAGCCGTAAAACCTTCTTTTTCTCCATTAATTACTTTTTCAAGGTAGTGCTTAAAATTTTTCATTTTATACCACCAATTATTAGAGTCCGCTGATCAAAATTCAAGCGGACCAATATTTACAAACTTAACTTTCTAGAATTTCTGCAGCTCTTTCATTTACCTCAATCATTTTGTTCTTCAGCAGCTTCTGCTTTGTTTCCATATCTACCTCTGAATCAAAGGCAAATGCCTTTCCAAAAACCAAAGATGCACGAGAAAACGGGAGCGGCAGTAAATAATTGTCCCAGCTGTTAAAATTTTTCTTCCAAACAGCATCTGCACCCATCGGAACTATTAAAGATCCAGCCCTCTGCTGTAAGAAAATAATACCGGGTTTAACCTCATAGATTGGACCGGTTGGACCATCAGGTGTTAAGGCAGTGCTTTCACCCCTTTTTAGTTTTTTATATAGAGATAATAGAGAGCGGCTGGCTCCTCGGCTGCTCGAACCTCTAACAGTATTCCAGCCCAGATCTTCTAAAACCCTTGTCATATAACTGCCGTCTCTGCTTAAACTGGTCAATGCATAAATACCAAGATCCCTTAAAAAATATGCCGGAATCCAGCTCTTCCCGTGCCAGCTAGAAAATATTAAAGACTGCTTATCCTTAAGCATTTGGGCAGGCACCTGCCAGCCTTCTACCTTCAATCTTAAACTGCTGTTGATTATTTTCATCAAATAATACGCCAGAGGTGGTATTAATTTATCTTTTAATTTTTCCATCTTCTGCTCCTGCAAAATTTCACCACCCTGAATTTATATATTTTTAATTAGCTGATTATAGTGGACTCTAAATCAGCATCTTTTTTTATTTTTCTATAAACTGTCCCTGATATAAAGAAGCATATTTCCCATCTTCTTCCAGGAGTTCTTTGTGTGATCCTCTTTCTACAATTTCTCCCTGTTCTATAACAACTATCTCATCTGCATTTTTAATAGTAGATAATCTGTGTGCAATAATAAAGGTTGTTCTATCCTGCATTAAATGTTCTAGTGCTTCCTGAACAAGTGCTTCTGATTCTGCATCGAGAGAAGAAGTTGCTTCATCTAAAATCAAAATCTGGGGATCTTTTAAAATAGCTCTTGCAATAGAGATCCTCTGTTTTTGTCCTCCAGACAGGCCAACACCTCTTTCTCCTACAATTGTATCATAACCATCAGGAAATTCCAGAATAAAATCATGGGCATTTGCTGCCTTAGCTGCTGACTTAATTGCTTCATCATCAGCTTCTAAATTTCCGTAGGCAATATTGTCTCGCAGAGTACCGCTGAATAAAATAGTTTCCTGGGGTACAATTCCAATAAAACTACGTAAACATTCTAAGTCCAATTCTTTTAAGTCATAACCATCAAGCTTCATCTGCCCTTTGATCGGATCATAAAAACGGGGTATTAAATCAACCATAGTTGTCTTACCCGCTCCACTGTGGCCGACGAGAGCAATTACTTCTCCGGGTGATGCTTTTAAATTTATATCTTTAAGCACTATTTCATCT
>JAXKWB010000041.1:0-14542 GCA_036172385.1 Halanaerobiales bacterium
GCACTCAAGGAAGCCATAGAAAAAATGGCGGATATGTTTAGAGATTATGATATTGATTATGTGGTAGGAATTGAAGCCAGAGGGGTTTTGGTAGGAACTCCCTTAGCTATTGAACTTGATAAAGGTTTTATACCAATCAGAAAACCTGGTAAACTTCCACATGAGGTACTAAAAAAATCTTATGAATTAGAATATGGTAAAAATGAGATTGAAATACATAAAGATGCGGTTTCCAGAGGAGATAAAATTTTGCTGGTAGATGATCTACTGGCTACTGGTGGAACAACCCTTGCTGCAACAGAAATGATAGAAGAATTGGGTGGAGAGGTTGTTGGTTGTGCATTTTTATTAGAATTAGGCGCCCTTACTGGAAGAGAAGTTTTAAAAGATTATGAAGTGAAATCACTTTTGATTGAGTAATATATTTATTTGATTTCCGGATAAATAAAGGAGCATAAATATAGATGGAACTAGATACTTTATTTGATAAAATAAAATCATATATGGATGATCCAGATTTAGAGATGGTCAAAAAGGCCTATCAGTATGCCGAAAGGGCTCATTCTGAACAATACCGGGTTTCTGGAGAGCCTTTTGTTGAACATCCCCTTGGTGTCTCGATTATTCTTGCTGATCTAGAGCTTGATATTGTTTCAATTGTAGCTTCTTTATTACATGATGTGGTAGAAGATACAGGTATTAGCAGTGAAGAAATAGAAAAAGAGTTTGGCGCTGAGGTAGCTCATATTGTGGATGGAGTCACAAAGTTAACAAGAATGCAGTTTAAAACAAAAGAAGATCAGCAGGCAGAAAGTTTGCGCAAAATGTTTGTGGCAATGGCGGAAGATATTAGAGTTGTTTTAATTAAGCTGGCCGATCGTCTTCATAATATGAGAACTTTAAATTATATGAAAAAAGAAAAGCGCAAAGAAAAATCAAGAGAAACTCTGGAAATATATGCTCCACTTGCCCACCGCCTGGGGATGTCCAAAATGAAGTGGGAGTTAGAAGATTTATCTTTTAGATATTTAAAACCAGATATGTATTATGAAGTTTCCCATAAAGTACAGGCAAACCGGAAGCAGAGAGAAAAGGATATTCAGGAGGCTATAGAAAAGCTCAAATCTACTTTAAAAGAACATGATATAGATGCTGAAATCTATGGTCGTCCCAAACATCTTTACAGCATATATAACAAAATGAAGCGTAAAGAAGTAGAGTTTAATGAGATATATGATTTAACCGCGGTCCGTGTTTTAGTAGAGAATGTAAAAGACTGTTATGAGGTGCTGGGAGTTATTCATGAGATCTGGAAACCAATGCCGGGAAGATTTAAAGATTATATTGCCATGCCGAAATCTAATATGTATCAGTCCCTGCATACAACTGTTATTGCACCCAATGGGGATCCACTTGAAGTCCAGATTAGAACTTATGAAATGCATAAAACTGCCGAATATGGTATCGCTGCTCACTGGAGATATAAGGAAGGTAAAGTGGGGGATGATAAGTTTGAAGAAAAATTATCCTGGTTGAGGAGACTTTTAGAGTGGCAGAAAGACTTACAGGAACCACAGGAATTTATGGAAACTTTAAAAATTGATCTTTTTGAGGATGAAGTTTTTGTATTCACCCCTGAAGGTGATGTTGTGTCACTTCCTAAAGGTGGAACTCCAGTTGATTTTGCCTATCATATTCATACTGAGGTCGGTCACCGCTGTGTGGGAGCTAAAGTAAATGGGAAAATAGTTCCCCTGGAATATAAGTTACAAAATAGTGACATTGTTGAAATTTTAACTTCTAAAAAAAGTAATGGTCCTTCTCGTGATTGGTTAAAATTTGTCAAAACTTCTAAAGCCAGAAGTAAAATTAAACACTGGTTTAAAAAACAGCGTCGTGATGAGATTATCGAAAAAGGTCATCGGATTTTAGATGAGCATCTAGAAAAGCATAATATTGAGTTAAGTGAAAAAGAAAAAGAAAAAGAATTGAAGGAAATCACTAAAGAACTGGGAAGAAAAGATATTGACGATTTATTAGAGGAACTGGGATACAGTAATATTAGTCCCAAACAGGTAGTAAGTAAATTTAAAGACTATGAACCTGAACCAGATCTGGAGAAAAAACCAGGTCACGGACAGCAGAAATCATCTTCAGTTGATAAAGGTGTCTCAGTTAAGGGTATGGATGATATGCTTGTCAGAATGGCAAAATGCTGTAATCCGGTTCCTGGTGATGACATAGTTGGTTATATTACCAGAGGGCGAGGAGTTTCTGTTCATAGAGGAGACTGCAAAAACCTAAAAAATCTTGCCGAAAGTGAGCCTGAAAGAATAATTGAGGTCAGCTGGGAGCGGGGACGTACAGAGTCCTATCAGGTTGATCTCCGAATTGATGCAGTTAATAAGAGTGCTCTGCTTAATGATATTACTCATATAATTAAAGAGGAAAAAATTAATTTATTGTCAGTTATGGCCAGGACCAGTGAGCATAATCGAGCAGTTATTAATTTATCACTAGAACTAAGTTCTACAGAGCATATGTATGACATAATGAGAAAAATTGAATCAATATCAGGAGTGCTGAATGTAAGTCGAGCTAGACCTGCTTAATCGAGGAGTGAATCAAATGCGAGCTGTGGTACAGCGTGTTAAAAGTGCTAAAGTTGAAGTAGAGTTTGAGATAACCGGAGAAATTGACTCCGGTTTATTGGTGTTCTTGGGAATTGGTAAAGAAGATACACAGAATGATGCAGATTATCTTTTAGAAAAAATAATTAATCTCAGAATTTTTGAAGATGAGAATCAAAAATTAAATTTATCAGCTCTTGATTTGAATAAAGATTTGATGTTGGTCTCACAATTTACTTTATTTGGAGACTGCAGACAGGGTAGAAGACCCAGTTTTTTTAAAGCTGCACCACCGGCCAAAGCAGAGAAAATTTATAATTATTTTGTTGGAGAGGCAAAAAAGTCAGAGCTTAAAATTGAAACTGGGCAGTTTCAGGCAATGATGGATGTCAGTTTAGTGAATGATGGTCCAGTTACAATTTTAGTAGATAGCAAAAAGGATTTTTAATTATTGAAATAGGTGAGAATATGGAATTAAAAGAATTTACTGTTGGCGAATTAATGGTGAAAAGCTACCTGGTTTCAAAAAATAATAAAGCTTTTATAATTGATCCGGGAGCAGAGGGAAAAAGATTATATAACTATCTTAAGAATCACAATTTAGAACTCAAATATATAATTAATACTCACGGTCATTTTGATCATATAGCTGCTAATGATTTTTTGAAGAATAAAACAGGAGCAGATATTCTGGCTCATCCTGATGCTGACTTAAAATTTAAAGATCCAAAATTGAATTTATCTCAATTATTTATGAATCAAAAGATTGTCTCAACACCTCTGGATAGATCATTGACTGAAAATGAAGAAATTATTTTTGAAGGTTTAAAATTAAAGATTTTTTATACTCCAGGTCACAGTCAGGATGGAATATCAATTTATCTTCCTGAAAAGAAAGTGCTTTTTTCCGGAGATTGTATCTTTGCAAATGGTGTTGGCAGAACTGATCTGGCAGATAGTAATCCGGCTCAGCTTAAAAATTCTATTGCAGAGAAATTGTTTAAACTTCCAGAGGACTGCACATTTTATCCCGGCCATGGACCGAAAAGTAAATTAAGTGTTTTTAAAAATAGAGTCTGGCCTGCTATTAGTTAAAGTTTGACATCTAAATTTTAATAGGTTAAAATTATTAAAGATTATATTTTAATTATGAACTAATTTTTAAGTAGTAATTTTTATTTTTAAAAATATTATATTTAAGAGAGGGGAGTGTAAGGTTTGTTTGATACTTTACGCGATAATAGTAAAATTATTGTTTATATAGTTGTAATTGTTTTTGTCATTTCTGGTGGTTTTATGGGTTTTGGAGCTTATTTAAATAATCAAAGTGGGGGCGGTCAGGCTTCAAATCAAACTCCAGCTGTAATTGCAGAAGTAAATGGTATGGAAATTTCGCAGCAGGAATACTATTCACTTTTGCAGCAGCAGGCACCACAATCTAATTTGAGCAGCAGTCAGATCATACCTTTTAGATACAATGTATTAAATGCTTTGATTGAAAGAAAATTAATTATGGCTCAGGCAGAAGCGCTTGACATTAATGTCGAGGTTTCAAAATCTGAAATAGATGAAAACTACAAGAATATTTTAGAACAAAATAAAATGACTGAGGAAGAGTTAACCGCAGCTTTATCTAAACAGGGTTATACTCTTGGAGAATTAAGAAGAGATATTAAGTCTAATTTGAAAGAAAGTAAGACTATAACTAAAACTATTGATAAATCAGTTGGAGAAATTAAAGTAAGTGAACAGGAGATTAAAGATTTATATAATAAAAAATATCCTGAACCTAAATCAGAAACTAAAGCGGCAGAAAATAATACAGATTCAGAATCCAGCCAACGTCCTGCACTGGCAGATGTAAGGTCTGATTTGAAAACTGAAATTAGAAATGAAAAAAGAAATGAGGCTATAAATAAATGGTTAAAAGATTTAAAAGCCTCTGCTGAGATAACTATTAACAGTCCTGTATTAAGTGCTTATCATGCCTTGGAAAATGAAGATTATACTACTGCTGTAGAAAAGTTCTCTGAACTGGTGAAACAGGAAGAAACAGATCCGATTTTTTATACTTATCTAGCTCGGGCTTATAAGCAACAGGATAAATTTGAACAGGCAAAGGAAGTTTATAATAATGCAATTAAAGCTTTTCCTGAAAACAGTAATTTAAGGATTAATTATGCTCAATTCCTGGCTGATCAAAATAATAACGAAGCAGCTATTACCCAACTGGATAAAGTTGCTGCTGCAGCAAAAGATAATTTTATGACTCATTATCAGCTGTATATGATGTACAGCAGATTAGGAGCTGAAGAAAAGGCTAAAGCTGAAATGGAAGAAATCCAGCGTTTGAGTGAGCAAATGCAATCTAAAAAAGCACCTTCGGTTTCTGGTGTGAAAGATCAAGAAAATAACAATAATACAAATGTCAAAGATAAAGCAGAAGAATCCAATAATAAGATAGAAGAAAGTAGTCAGGAAAACAATAAATAAAAATAGTTCTTAATTTAATAGTCCTGTATACAATCTACCAGTTTTAGTTCTACATAACTTTAACTGGTAGATTTTCTAAAAATAGTAAAAATTTTAATAAATAAAATAGTAGGTGAAATAATATGAAGTTTAATGCTCCAAGAGGTACTAATGATATACTTCCCCCTGATACTTTAAAGTGGCAGTATATTGAAAAGAAAACACATGAGATATTTTCAAACTATAATTATCAAGAAATAAGGACTCCTATTTTTGAATATACAGAACTTTTTCAGCGCGGTATTGGTGAGGTTACTGATATTGTTGAAAAAGAAATGTACACTTTCGAGGATAAAGGCGGTAGAAGTATTACCTTAAGACCGGAAGGAACAGCTTCTGTTATCAGATCATTTTTAGAAAACAAGATTTATGGTCAGGCTCAACCTACAAAATATTATTATATTGGACCCATGTTTAGATATGAAAGACCTCAGTCAGGCAGGTTTAGACAGTTTCATCAGCTCGGAGTTGAAGCAATAGCTTCTAATGATCCTGCTCTTGATGCAGAGATTATTTCTCTGGGTATGCGTCTGCTGCAGGAATTTGGGCTTGATGATTTAGAGCTTCATTTAAATAGTGTGGGTTGTGCTGATTGCAGACCAACTTATGTTGATAAATTAAAAAAATTTTTAAATGAACATCAGGCTCAATTATGTGATAACTGTAAAAGTAGAATTGATAAAAATCCACTCCGGGTTTTAGACTGTAAAAATGAAAGCTGTCAGGCAGTAATCAAAGATGCACCTAAAATCACGGATAATCTATGTGACAGTTGTGCAGATCACTTTGATGAGGTACAAGAATACCTAGATATTCTGGATCTTGATTATGTAATTAATCCTTTACTGGTAAGAGGGCTTGATTATTATACAAATACCGCTTTTGAGATTAAAGATAACGCTCTGGGAGCACAAAATACTGTTTTTGGTGGAGGTCGTTACAATGGTCTGGCTGAAGAAATAGGTAATAGAGATCTGCCAGGTATTGGTTTTGCTTTAGGGATTGAAAGGCTGCTTCTTTCTCTGGAAGCAAAAGATATTAAGCTGCCTGTAGAATCGGGAGTTGACCTTTACATAACAGTAATTGGAGATCAAGCTAAAAAAGAGTCTTTTAGACTGCTTGATCAGTTAAGAAATCAAGGATTTAGAACTGAGATCGACTATCTGGGGAGAAGTGTTGGCTCTCAGATGAAATCAGCTGATCGTATGAATGCAGAATATACTATAATTATTGGAGAAAATGAGCTGAATAATAACTCTGCTATAATCAGAAATATGAAAAGTGGAGAGGAAAAAGAAATTCAATTGAGTAATTTATTAGAAGAAATGAAGAAGCTAGTAGATAAGGAGGAAATTTAAGATGGGTGAAACAATAAAAGATTTAAAAAGAACCCACCTTTGTGGAGAAGTAAGTAAAGAGGATAATGAAACCAAAGTAACAATCATGGGCTGGGTACAGAAAAGAAGAGATCATGGTGGAGTTATCTTTACTGATATCAGGGATCGTTCGGGGATAGTGCAGGTGGTTTTTAATCCTGATGCTGGAGAAGAGCTATTCGAAAAAGCTGACTCTCTTCGTTCTGAATATGTTGTTGCAATTACCGGTGAAGTTGAACCAAGACCTGAAGGGAATATAAATCCGGAACTGCCAACAGGCAAAATTGAAATTAAAGCTGAAGAATTGAGAGTTTTAGATGCTGCCGAAACTCCTCCAATTCAGATTGAAGATAACATAGATACTGGTGAAGATGTACGATTAAAGTATAGATATTTAGATTTAAGAAGACCTAAAATGACAAAATTGATGGGTCTAAGGCATAAGGTTACTAAAACCACAAGAGACTATCTTGATCAAAATGGTTTCTGGGAGATTGAAACTCCAATTTTAACCAAAAGTTCTCCAGAGGGAGCTAGAGACTATCTGGTCCCAAGTAGAGTAAATCAGGGACAGTTTTTTGCTTTACCTCAGTCACCACAAATTTTTAAACAGCTATTAATGGTTTCAGGGATGGAAAGATATTTTCAGATAGCTCGCTGTTTCAGAGATGAAGATTTGAGAGCCAACCGCCAGCCTGAATTTACTCAAATTGATATGGAAATGTCATTTGTTAATCAGGAAGAGGTAATGAACATTACTGAAGGTTTAATGAAAGAATTATTTGCAGTTGGTGATATTGAAGTTCCAGCTAAAATTAAGAGAATGACCTATCAGGAAGCAGTAGATCGCTTTGGTTCTGATAAGCCTGATCTGCGTTTTGGAATGGAACTTAAAGATTTATCTGAGGTTGTTAAGGATAGTGACTTTAATATCTTTAGCGGTACTGTCAGCAGTGGTGGCCAGGTAAAAGGTATTAACTTCAAAGGAGGAGCTGATTCTCCCCGGAGTACTATAGATGGCTTTGAAGAATATGTAAAAATGTTTAAAGCTAAAGGTTTAGCCTGGATGGCTTTAAGAGAGGATGAACTAAAGTCACCGATAGCTAAGTTTTTATCTGAGGAAGAAATTGAAGCAATCAAGAAAGTTATGGACGCTGAAAAAGGAGATTTATTATTAATTGTAGCTGATAAAGCTTCTGTTGTTGCTGCAGCTTTAGGTAATTTGCGCTTAAAGATTGCAAAGGAAAACAACTTAATACCAGCTGAGGTTTATAAATTTGTCTGGATTGTAGATTTCCCATTATTTGAATATGATGAAACTGAGGATCGACTGGCTGCACTGCACCATCCATTTACTGCTCCTGCAGAAGCGGATGTTGAAAAATTAGATAGTGATCCTGCTTCTGTAAAATCTAAAGCTTATGACCTTGTTTTAAATGGAGAAGAATTAGGTGGAGGAAGTATCAGAATAAATAATCACAAGCTGCAGGAAAAAGTGTTTTCTGTACTATCTATTAGCGAAGAGGAGCAGCAGGAGAAATTTGGTTATTTGCTGGAAGCTTTTGATTATGGTACACCACCACATGGTGGAATTGCTTTTGGTCTTGACCGTTTAATGATGATTATTGGTCGAACTGATTCAATTAGAGATGTAATTGCTTTTCCTAAAACTCAGAAGGCAACTTCACCGCTGACAAATGCGCCTTCTAAAGTTGATAAAAAACAGCTGCAGGAACTGGGGATTTCTATCCGTTCTTAGCGTTATTGCAGCAATTTTTTGCTTGCAGATTTTAGCTATCTATGTTAATATTATTTATAGAAAAGTAAATATCATCTGCCGTGTTCGATAATGATTAAACATTTTGACCAACACTTAGACATAGGGAGCCTGAGCTCTACCTGCGGCGTAGAAGCCTTCGATGGACCTATAAACCAGGTAGGAGGGCACCCACTTGGCAGACAGGGATCAAAATTCCAAATCAACCGGCACGGCGGATGAGTTTTCAGCTAACCTATTATAGGTTAGCTTTTTTCTTATCTAAAATATTTTTTGAGAGAAAGTGAGTTATTGATCTGAATAATTTTTATTTTGCAGAAAAATTATTTTTCTGCTATTATTGATTTAGAATTCAATACTAAAATTGGGGTGATTTTTATGCAGCAAAAAGAAGAGTTAAGAGAAAAATATTTAAAAGAGAGATCTCAAATCTCTCAGAATAAGATCAGCAGCTGGAGTAAAAAAATTAATAGTCGTTTTTTAAAGCTTCCTCATTTAAAAAATGCAAAAAAAATTATGGCGTATGCTTCAATGCGTAAAGAGATTGAAACTTTTGATTTAATGGAAGAATTATTAGACCAGGGTTTTTTATTATATTTACCTTTTACTAAAAAAGATGTTATTGATCTCGGAACAGCACAGATAAATGACCTTGATTCAGATTTAAAAGAAGGAGTTTATGGAGTGCAGGAACCAGTTCCTGCAATTAGGGAGGAAAAAGTTCCAGAAGATCTTGATCTAATAATTGTTCCCGGCGCCTGTTTTACTCCTAGTGGTTATAGAATTGGTTATGGTGGCGGCTATTATGATAGTTTTTTAAGCAAACATGCAGAACAGGCACTCAAAGTTGGTTTTTGTTATGAACATTTTCTGGTAGATTCTATTCCGGTTGAAGACCACGATGTACCGGTTGACATTATAATTACTGAAAAAGAAACTATTAAGACAAATTAATTGAGGTGAAATTGTGAACCTTTTTGAAAATAAGAACACTCAAGAAAATAAAAATGACCGTCCTCTGGCTTATAGAATGAGACCCCGCAGTCTGGAAGAATTTTATGGACAGGAAGAAATTGTGGGAGAAAATAAGCTTTTGAGTAGGGCTATTAAAGCTGATCGGCTCCAGTCTCTAATTTTTTATGGACCACCCGGCACGGGAAAAACAAGTCTAGCTCAGGTAATTGCCAACCAGACTGAAGCGGAATTCATAAAATTAAATGCAGTTACTTCTGGGGTTAAAGATATTAGGGAAGTTATAAAAAAAGCTAAATCTAATCGTAATTTGTATAACAATAAGACTATTCTTTTTATTGATGAAATTCATCGTTTTAATAAATCACAGCAGGATGCATTATTACCGTCTGTAGAAAATGGAACAGTAATTATGATTGGTGCAACAACTGAAAATCCATATTTCGAAGTGAATTCTCCTCTGCTGTCACGATCTAGAATTTTTAGATTAGAAAAATTAAATAGTAAACAGGTATATTCGATTCTAAAAAAAGCTCTCACTGATCAGGAGCGGGGACTGGGAAAATTAAATGTTGATATTTCGAATAAAGACCTGGAATTTATTGCTGAACTTGCCGATGGGGATGCCAGGGTAGCTTTAAATACTCTGGAATTAGCGGTCTTAACCACCCCGGCTGATAAAAATGGAACCATAAAACTTAACAAAGAAATAATTGAAGATTCAATGCAGAAAAAGATATTAAATTATGATCGTTCTGGAGATAACCACTATGATATAATTTCCGCTTTTATTAAAAGTATGAGGGGTTCTGACCCTGATGCAGCCATTTACTGGCTGGCTAGAATGATTGTTAGTGGCGAAGATCCTAAGTTTATTGCCCGCAGAGTTGTAATTCACGCTGCCGAAGATGTAGGAATGGCGGATCCGACAGCTCTAATAATTGCTGAATCTGCAGCCAGAGCAGTAGAACAGATAGGTTTTCCAGAAGCAAAAATCCCACTTGCTGAAGCAGTTATTTATATTGCTGCTGCTCCTAAGAGTAATTCTGTAGTTAAAGCCATCAGCAGTGCTGTAGAATATGTAGAAAATAATAAAGCAGGAGATGTTCCTCCTCATCTGAAAGACAGTCACTATGCTGGAGCTTCAGAGCTGGGACATGGGTTGGATTATAAATATCCTCACAGTTATTCTAAAAACTACGTAGAACAAAATTATCTACCAGAAGAAATGAAGGATGTTTCTTTTTATGAACCGGGAGAGATGGGTAGAGAGAAAAAGACTGCTCAATTTTTAGATTACCTAAAAAATAAAGAAAAGCCAGAGGATGAAAACTAATGACCAATCTCAAAAAAAGACCGGCAAAAAATATGGAAGTTAGAAATCAGGTTAAGGATAGTAAATTTTACGGCAGTATTTTTACTGTTAAAGATAGAGAAGAAGCTGAAAAAAGAATTACAGAAATTAAAGATAAATATTCTGATGCCAGCCATAATGTTTCGGCGTTTCGGGTGGAAAGTACAGAATTAGACCAGGATCCAGTTGAGTACTTTGATGATGATGGTGAACCTTCGGGATCATCAGGTCCACCGATTTTAGAAGCAATTAAAGGTGAAGATCTTCTTAATACAGTAATAGTTGTGACCAGATATTTTGGTGGTACAAAACTTGGGATTGGCGGCTTGATCAGGGCTTATGGTGATACAGCCAGATTAGCTATCAAAGAAGCAGGGGTTGAAACCTTAAAAGAATTTTATTTGATTGAAGTTAAAACTTCCTTTGATAAAATCGGTATTGTTTTAGGACAATTAGAAGCGTTAAAAGCCGAGATAAAAAATACTGAGTTTAATAATCAGGGTGCTGTTGTAAAATCAGTAATTTCAACAGATATTAAAGCCAGGCTTAAAAATATCCTCCAGGAAAAAACAGCTGCAGATTATAATTTAAAGATAATAAAGAGTGTTTTTAAATAATATGAGATATCTGAAAAATCAGCATTGACACTGTTTTAGTCATATGTTAAAATTAGTTGAAAGTTGATAATTAATGTCAAGTTTATATGAGGTGAAAATATGAGAGTATCAACTAAAGGAAGATATGGATTAAGAGCAATGGTGGATTTAGCAGAACATGAAGAAGGTAAAGCTATTCCAATTCGAGAAATTTCTGAAAGACAGAATATTTCTGAACAGTATTTAGAACAATTATTTGCAACGTTAAGAAAAGCTAAATTAGTAAAGAGTGTTCGAGGTGCTCATGGTGGCTATATGCTAAATCATGAACCAGAAGATATTAGTGTTGCTGATATAATAACAACTTTAGAAGGACCAATTGCGCCTGTAGATTGTGTAATTGAGGATGATTTTTGCAATTATATTGATAAATGTGTAATTCATGGTCTCTGGTCTGAACTGGCAGATGCAATTAATGGTGTGATAGAAAATATGACTCTGGCGGATCTGCGGGATAAAGCTATTGAAGAGAAGAAAAGAGAAGAAAAAACAAAAAAAGAGAAAATAGAGGTCAAATAAAATGAATGATATATATCTGGATCATGCAGCGACTACACCTGTGAATCAGGATGTAATTAAAGCAATGCAGCCTTTTTATAGTGATAAATTTGCTAATCCAGCCAGTTCTCACCTGCCAGGTCAAAAATCTGCTGCAGCTTTAGAAGATGCTCGAGAAGCAGTTGCTAAACTGGTGGGAACTAAAAAAGCTGAGGAAATTGTTTTTACAGCTGGAGGAACTGAGGCTGATAATCTGGCATTAAAAGGTGCAGCAATGGCACTTTCTAAGCAGGGGAAGCATATTATAACTTCAGCTTTAGAGCACCATGCTGTTTTAAAAAGCTGTGAGTATCTGGAAAAACATCTTGGTTTTGAAATAACATATCTTGAAGTAGATCAGGATGGTCTGGTAGATCCTCAAAAATTGCGTGATAATATCCGCAAAGATACAATTTTAATTTCAATTATGTTTGCGAATAATGAGATAGGGAGTATTCAGCCGATTAAAGAACTGACGGCTGTTGCCGGTGAAAGTAATGTTTTATTCCATACAGATGCTGTGCAGGCAGTTGGACAGCTCAAAATAGATGTGAATGATCTGGGAGTAGATCTCCTTTCACTTTCAGCTCATAAATTTAATGGACCAAAAGGAATTGGAGCTCTTTTTGTACGTAAAGGGGTAGAGTTAATTCCCCAGATGTCGGGAGGTAGTCAGGAAAGAAAAAGAAGGGCTGGAACAGCTAATCTGGCTGCTGCTGTAGGAATGGGGAAGGCTGCACAAATTGCTGCTGCTAATTTAACCGAAAAAAACAAAGAGTTAAATTTACTTAGAGATTATTTCCTTTCTCAACTTAAATCAAATTTTGATAATTTAAAAATTAATGGACCTGCTCCTGAAAGTGAAAATCGTTTACCTGCTAATATAAATGTTGCATTTAAAGATCTGGATGCGGAATCAATATTATTTAATTTAAGTCTAAATAATATTGCTGCAGCTACAGGTTCTGCCTGTGCATCAGGTTCATTAAGTGTGTCACATGTATTAAAGGCTATTGGATTAGAAGACGAATACGCTAAGGGTTCAATTAGATTTTCTCTTGGTAAGGATAATAATAAAGAAGAAATAGATTATGTAATTAAAAAATTAAAAGAAATTATTGTTAGATTGAATTCGTTAAAATAAGAATAAATTTTATAAGGGTGTAAATAATGAAAAAAGTTATGATTGCGATGAGTGGTGGTGTGGATAGTTCTGTTGCTGCTGCGCTGTTAAAAGAAGAAGGTTATGAAGTTATAGGTGGAACAATGCATATTTTCCCTGATTATGAAGAGGCAACTGATAGGGAAGATCACTGCTGTTCCTATTCTGCTGTTAGAGATGCAAAACGGGTTGCTCAAAAGCTTGAGATACCTCATTTTGTATTTAATCTGCAGGAGGAGTTTCAGGAGAAAGTCATCGACTATTTTGTGGATGAGTACAGGCAGGGGAGAACTCCTAACCCATGTGTAATGTGTAATAAAGAAATAAAGTTTGAGGCTCTGCATAGAAAAGCGATTGAAATTGGTTGTGATTATATTGCCAGTGGACATTATGCAAAAATCGAAAAAGAAAATGGTCGTTACATTTTAAAAAAGGGTTTAGATTTAAATAAAGATCAAAGTTATATGTTATATGTTCTTAATCAGGAACAGTTAAGTCAGACATTATTCCCTCTAAGTGAATATACTAAAGATGAAATTAGAGTTAAGGCTAAAGAATTGGGCTTTGCTGTACACAATAAAGCAGAGAGTCAGGAGATTTGTTTTGTACCTGATGATGATTATGTGAGATTTTTAGACACAAATTATCCTGAAATTTCTAAATCGGGTCCTATTTTAGATAGTGAAGGTAATCAGGTAGGTACCCACGAAGGACTTTCTCATTATACTATTGGTCAGCGAAGAGGTCTGGGTATTTCTATGGGCTATCCAATTTATGTTACAGCTCTAGACTATAAAAATAATGCTGTGATAATTGGTCAAGATGAGTCAGTATTTAGTGAGGGATTAATTGCGGAAGATATTAACTTTATTCCTTTTGAAGATATTGAAGGACGTATGGAAGTAGAAGCACAAATTAGATATAATAGTTATCCAGTAAAAGCTTATATTGAAAAAACAAATAAAGATGAATTAAAAGTTGAGTTTGAAGAGGCTCAAAGAGCTGTTACTCCAGGACAATCAGTTGTTTTTTATTTAGATGATTTGGTACTTGGAGGCGGAATCATCAAAAAAAGTTTTTAAAACTCTTGACAAAGAGATTAAGCCTTGATATGATAATAAGCGTCGCACAGAAAGTAAGTTCTTTTATAGAACTGAAAATTCAAGGCTTTTTTAAGTTTTTCTAAAAAGTTCTTGACAAAGCGAGGCACAGTTGATAAGATATTAAATGTCGCTGATAAAAAACGCGGCAGAAACAAAAGCAGAAATTATTGGCCTTGACGGTCAATTAAACGAAGGTGCGACGGACTCAATGTCCGAGTAAGGCACCATCCATTTTGTATATGGAAGAAGGTGCGTTGAACCTTGAAAATTAAACAGCAAGCCAACGTTAATATACTTTGAGTGTTAAAACTTAAAAGTAATTATAGTTTAAAGCTTATATTAAATAATATGAGTCAAATTCAAATTCTTTATACGGAGAGTTTGATCCTGGCTCAGGACGAACGCTGGCGGCGTGCTTAACACATGCAAGTCGAACGGTCTAC